>CAJOLM010000026.1 GCA_905235355.1 uncultured Elusimicrobiales bacterium | reverse complement strand
CTAACAGGAGAAAATATGAAACAAATAAATGCAAATAAAAATAAGAACCATTCCCGAGTGTCTTTATCGGGAATCTTCAACGCATGTTGTGGTCGTGTCATGCGAAAACAGCGGAGCGTGGAAGATCCCCGATTACAGCCTTCGGGGATGGCTCCTTTATTTTATAACAGCGTGCACGCGTTTACGCTTATTGAATTATTAGTAGTCGTACTCATTATCGGCATACTGTCCGCTATTGCGCTGCCGCAATACCAAAAGGCAGTAGAAAAGGCACGCCTTACAACTTTCATACCGTTAGTCCGTGCCATCCATGACGCAGAAGAAGCTTATTATTTGGCAAACGGAGAGTACACATACGATTTAGAGTCCCTAGCCATTCAAATTCCAGTTGAAGGATGTACTTGGAAAACTACCGATGTTTATGGGCAATATTATTTTTGTAAAGGATATTCTATAGGTACGTGGGACGGCCCTACCAATGCCCAATATCAGACCTCTAAAATTGCTTATCTTCATTTTTTTACTAATACATCCCAGACTGGAAAAATTTGGTGCTATGCTAAGGATGAAACAAACTATCATATCTGCAAATCATTAGGGCCGGGCACACCCATGGAAAGTAATTCTGTTTGGCCGTATAAGTGGAAATTAGATTAACAAAGGCGGAACAAAAATTTGTTCCGCCTCTTGTTGCAAGATTTAACTTATTTCGCTTTGGCGCGCTTGATAGCATCTACCACTTTGGGCAGCAGCTGCCGTGCATCCCCCACAAAGCCGTATTTGCACACGTTAAAGATAGGAGCATTGGCGTCTTTGTTCACGCCGATAATTACGTCGCTATGCTCCATACCCACAATGTGCTGCACCGCGCCGGAAATACCGCACGCAATATACAGCTTGGCAGCCACGGTTACCCCGGACTGGCCTACCTGTTTTTCCTTCGGCAGTAGCCCCAGGTCAATCGCCGCGCGCGACGCACCCACCGCGCCGCCTAACTGCTCAGCCAGTTGGCCCAGCAGCCCAAAGCCCGCCGCGTCTTTCATACCGCGGCCGCCGGCAATGACCACTTCGGCTTCGTCCAGTTTTTCTTGTGCGCCGACTTCGTCAAAATATTTGCTCATGATGCGCACTTTGCCCGCTTGCGCCGGTACGCCGATTACTTCGCTGACGACCTGCGCCATGCTGCCCGGGCGCGTGACTACTTTTTTAAATACGTTCGGGCGCACGGTGGACATTTGCGGACGATAGTCCGGGCATTTAATATCCGCCATAATGTTGCCGCCGAAAGCCGGACGCGTTTGGATTAAAAGCCCGTCGGCAATAGACAAGCCCGTGCAATCTGCCGTGAGTCCCACAAACAGTTCCGCAGAAATGCGCGGCGACAAATCCCGCCCGATATAAGTGGACGGAAACAACACCACGCTGGGGTTATATTTTTTAATCAGCGTTACCATGGCGTTAGTGTAAGCCAAGGTGTTGTAATCGTGATAGGCCGGACTGCTGACGCTGTAAATTTTATCGGCGCCGTAAGAGGACAATTCGGCAAAGTATTTTTCCACGCCGTCGCCAATGACTACAGCAGCCAGCTCCTCGCCTAATTGGTCAGCCAGTTCGCGCCCTTTGGTTAAGAGCTCAAAACCTACCGGGCGTACTTTTTGGCTTTTTCCGTCGTCGGTAATTTCAATAAAAGCCCACACGCCTTTGTAAGCAGATAAATCCTTTTTGACAGCTCCTTGCGCGGGCAAAGACAAGGCTTTGACCGGGCACACGCTCACGCACGCACCGCACATGGTGCAGCTGGCATTGGGAACAGCCTTGCGGTTCACTAAGGAGAGCGCTCCAAACGGGCAGGTGCTTACGCATTTGCCGCAACCGACACATTTCTCAGATACTTGAATCATTTGACAAAACTCTCCTTTTTCAAAATTTCCACAAATTTAGCGGCCATTTCTTCGGCAGAGCCGGAAATCATTTCCCCTTTCTGCCGTGCCGGTGGCGGGAAAATGCGCGACACACGCGTCGGCGAACCCTCCAACCCCAATTTGTGTACGTCCGCGCCGATATCGGCGGCGGTCCAGATAAAAATTTGTTTATCTTGTGCTTTGTGTGCCGCCATAAAAGACGGATATTTCGCCACATAATCTACCGGCATGGTGGTCGTAATAAGCACAGGCAAATCCGCTTCCATCATTTGATGTCCGCCTTCAATGAGCTTTTTGACGACGACGCGTTGCCCGTCGCTATCCACACTGTCACAGAAAGTGATTTGCGGAATATTCAAATGATATGCCATTTCCGGTCCGGTTTGCGCGGTATCGCCGTCAATAGCCATTTGACCGCACAAGATTAAATCGTATTGACCGATTTTCTTGACTGCCGTCGCCAACGCATAGGCGGTAGCCCAGGTATCAGAGCCGGCAAATGCGCGGTCCGAAAGCAGCACGCCTTCATCGGCCCCCAACGCCAGTGCCAGGCGCAGCACCGCTACTGCCTGATTGGGTCCCATGGACAGCACGGTCACTTTTGCCCCGGTGCGCGCCTTGATAGCCAATGCTTTTTCCAAGGCGTAATGGTCATACGGATTTAAAATGCTGGGCACTCCGGCGCGGATTAAGGTGCCGGTTTTCGGATCTACTTTTACTTGAGTAGAATCAGGTACTTGTTTAATACATACAATAATGTTCATACGCTTTCCTTATGCCTTAAAAATTTCGCGAAGTTTGGCAGATACCAAATCTTCATCTTCAATCAGCCCGGTCATTTTTTCTTCAATACCGACCAGGTTGACCGCTTGCGACAGCTCTTGCGCCGGCGCCGCGCCCACACCCAAAATGAGCTTCATGCCTTCGGTGGCAATCTTAAACGCACTCAAACGCGCATTGACGCGTGACATCACTTTGAGAGAGTTTAAATCAAAGCGGCTGCCTTCGGTCACTTTGCCTTCGGCACATTGTTTAGCAAACACCGCAGCGACTTCGGCCTCGCTAATTAAATCGCCCAACATAAAGGTAATATATTGGTGGCGGGTCAGTTTCTGCAAGCGGCAATCTTCCAGCACGCGCGCTAAAGCTCTAAAGCCCAAAGCCACGCTGTCTGCGCCCACGTCGGGGTGCTGTGCGTGCAAGGCTTCAAATTCTTCGGCTTGCTTGATGTAGAATTGGCCGCGGCTCTTTAAATGTTCTTGCCAGCGTCCGCGGAAGATAGTCATTTCCAACACTTCGCTGGTACCTTCGTAAATGCAGGTAATTTTGACGTCGCGTTTGATTTTTTCTACGGCAAATTCTTTGGTATAGCCAAAGCCGCCCATGGCTTGGATAGCGTCCTCAGCTGCTTTGTTGCCGGACTCGGTGGCGTATAGTTTGGCAATCGCGCCCTCGGTGGCTAAACCGTGATTATTCACTTCCAACTGTTTAGCCGTCCAATCGATATAAGCGCGCGCGGCTTCAAAGCGCACATAATGCGGGGTAATGAGTTTAAGCATAAACCCTTGCTTTTGCGCCAGCGGGCCGCCGGCTTGTATGCGCTGCTGCGCATATTGCAAGGCGGTTTCCACAGCTTGTTCGCCACCGCCCAATCCAAAAGCTGCCACCATTAAGCGCGTATAACCAAATACGGCTTGCGCTTGTAAAAATCCTTTGCCTTCCTCCAGGCCGATTAAATTTTCCGCCGGAACGTACACTTCATCAAAGGCCAGACCCGCCGTATTAGACAAGCGGATACCGTGTTTATCTTCGTGTGCGTCTTGCGTAAAACCCGGCGTGCCGCGCTCTACAATAAACCAGCTCGGGCCGCCCGGAGCCAGCGCGAGCACTGTATAAATATCGGCTACTCCGCCGTTGGAAATCCACATTTTGCTGCCGGTAATTTTATAGCCGACAATTTGGCCGTTTTGTTCCACTCGGTCTGCACGCGTGCGCAGCGAAACCAGGTCGGACCCGGCATCTGCTTCGGTGGCACCATACGCAACGAGTTTATTTTCGTGTGCGATTTTCTTAAACCATTTGGCTTTTTGCTCCGGCGTACCGCCCACGTTAATCGGGTCGCTACCCAGGAAGGTGGCAAACACGCCGGTGGCAATACCTAAATCAATGCGCGCTAATTGTTCGCACACGCGGTAAATTTCGGTTGTTTGCCCGCCAAGCCCGCCATATTCTTCGGGAATAAGCAAAAGATGCACGCCCAGCACGTCGTGGTCGTACATCTCTTTTAAAATTTCTAAAGGAATTTCGTTCTTCGCATCATGTTCGCGAATGAACTCATGGGACAAGCGGTTCTTGGCGTATTGTTTCAAACTGTCCAGCATCAAGTTCCGCGTAGTGAGGTCATTTTTTGCCATGGGACTTCTCCATATATAATGTATATGAGTATATGATACTAATTTTTGAGCTTTCCCGGCAAAAAGAGTACTACAAAAATGACTTATAAAGCATATAATTTCCAGCCGCCTACCGTATCAGAGTGTGTGGCAAGCCCGCTATAACGCTTGCAAAATTTTTCTCCAGTTTCATCTGAGGATGCGCAATAACTGTTATTGTTGCGTGAACCTGTAAAACGTACATATCTCCAATTGTCTACGCTATATCTACAATACACGTAATTTCCTTCTTCCCGACTTCCATCTGTAGCTAATCCGCAAGCAATTTTACTATTCTGCATTTGATATACAGCACCAGAGGCCGTAGTAGTTGTTCCTATAAAATCACCCGGGAGCTGCACGTCTAAACTCAGCATATCCATAGCATACTTTCCATTAGCCAAGCGGTAACTTTCTTGGGCTCTATATAAACCTTCCACCAGCGGAATTAATGTAGCATAACGTGCCTTTTGTACTGCAAATGTGTATTGCGGCAAAGCGATCGCGGCGAGTATGCCGATAATGAGCACCACCACTAATAATTCAATAAGCGTAAAACCTCTCTTGCTGTCATTGCCGGCGTGGACCGGCAATCCAGCCGTTAATAAGGTTGTGTTTCCTTGTTTAATAGTGGATTCCCGGTTGCCTTCGGCCCCAGGAATGACAACATCTTTTCTCTTTTTATTTTCTCTCATTTCATATTCTCCTGTTATTTAATGTGTCGTGCTGAGAGGTTGCTGCTCAGCACCTAAACTGCTTTCATTTTAAATAATGACGAGATCCCCGATTACAAATTTCGGGGATGACAACCTTTTAGATCCTGAGTAACGACATCTCAGGATGGCCCTTGTTTATTTCTTTTTTACAACCTCATACCTCGCATTGTATCAAAAAAAAAAAACAAGTCAAGCCCTATTTTTACCCCCTTCTTGGCCCTTCCAAAAAGAGGCCACGGCAGCCCATACAGCAATTATGCTAAAATACCTTATATGTTATTACCGCGTATTTTAACTGCCATTATTGGCATCCCTGTCATTTTAGCCGCTATTCATTTTGGCGGCATAGTGTATATGGCTTTTGTTGCGGCCGTGATTTGTTTGTGCCTATACGAATACGGCCTGGTGTTGCGCGCCGGGAAAAAACCCGTGCACCTGCTCTCCCTAATGATTTTTGGCTTGCTCATGGCAGCCGTGGCTATTTTAGGCCGCGCGCAAATCCCGTCTTTAGACATGCCCGATAATTTGTATCCTTTTGCTATCAGCGTCGTCATTTTTGGCGTGCTGCTGCTGGAAGTATTAACCCCCCGCCGCAGCTGGGAACGCGCGAGCAATACTTTTTTGGGCGTGTTTTTAATCCCGTGGTCTTTAGCCCATTTAATCAACATACGCGATATCGTTCCCTATGGCGAATATCTGACGCTGTTTATGATTATCACCGTGTGGATTTGCGATACGGGTGCGTATTTTACCGGACGTTTTTTGGGCCGCCACAAACTCAACAAAGAAGTCAGCCCCAAGAAAACATGGGAAGGGGCTATCGGCGGAACGCTGCTGGCAGTGGGCGGCGCGCTCTTGATGCGCCATTTATTTTTGCCTGTGATTTCTGTGCAAACGGCAGTATGGCTGGGGCTTTTGGTGGCCGTGGTCGGTCAAGTGTCTGACCTGGCTGAATCCGTTATCAAACGCAGCACCGGGGTCAAAGATTCCTCTAATTTACTGCCCGGACACGGCGGATTTTTAGACCGTTTTGACTCGTATTTGCTGCTTGCACCCATTTTCTATTATGTGGCTTTGTATTGCCACCTGGCACAATGAAAAACATTGTTATTTTAGGCTCTACCGGCTCTATTGGCACTTCGTCCTTAAGCGTGATTTCCGCGCTGGGGCCGGAGTACCGCGTCTTGGCTTTAACCGCCAACCGCAATACCGAGCTGTTTATTAGCCAAGTACACACTTTTAAGCCGCGCTTTGCTGCGGTGCTGGACGCAGCCAGTTATGAAATTGTCAAAACGCAAATGCCCAAGGGCACGCAGCTTTTGCCGCCGGACATGGACAGTTTAACCTTTTTAGCCTCACTTCCCAGTGCCGATTTGGTCATTAACGGGCTGGTGGGCTCTGTGGGATTTCAGCCGCTGATTTATGCTATCAAAGCCGGCAAAACGATTGCACTGGCTAACAAAGAGCCCATGGTTATGGCCGGGCAAACCGTTATGCAAGAGTGCCGCCGCTGGGATGCTACTATTATTCCGGTGGACAGCGAGCCGTCTGCCATTTTCCAATGTTTAGAAGGCACCGACGCGCATAGCTATCACAAAGAAAATAAATCTATTTCCAAAGTATTTTTAACGGCGTCCGGCGGTCCGTTTGCGCGCCGCACGCGCGCCTTATCTACTGTCACACCCGAAGAAGCCCTGCATCATCCGCGCTGGAAAATGGGTAAAAAAATTACCATCGATTCCGCCACGCTGATGAACAAGGGGTTTGAAGCGATTGAAATTATGAATTTATTTAATCTGCCGCAAGAAAAAGTGCAGATTGTTATTCATCCGCAATCGCTGATACACTCGGCGGTGGAATATGTGGACGGCGCCATTTTGGCAGAAATCAGCGAGCCGGATATGCGCATCCCTATCCAGTACGCCATTACCTATCCCAAACGCATGCCAAGCCCGGTCAAACCGCTTAATTTATTTGAAGCGCAAAAAATGGAATTTTTTGAGCCGGACTTTGACCGCTTTCCGTGTCTAGAACTGGCCCTGGCAGCCCAAGCACGCGGCGGCATTTTCCCCGCCGCACTTAGTGCCGCAGATGAAGTGGCGGTAGAGGCATTTTTGCAAGGGCGCATCAAATTTACAGATATTGCTAAATTAATTTATAGCGTACTTAAAGACACGTACAGCCGTGCCGGACGCGTTACCTTAAACCAGGCCGCGGAAGCCGACGAGTGGGCCAAAGAAAAAGCCCGCGTGCATTTAGCCGAAAAACGCTATAAAAAAGTTTCTTTATAAGGAGTTTTTATGTGGTTGTCTGTACTTGCCGTCATTGTGGTACTTAGCCCGATTGTGATTATTCACGAATTTGGCCACTTTTTGGCTTGCCGCTTAACCGGCATTGGAGTAAAAGAATTTTCCTTCGGCTTTGGCAAAATTTTATGGCATAAAAAATCAGCCAAAGGGACCGATTTCCAGCTGCGCGCTATTCCGTTTGGCGGCTTTGTGGAGCCGGAAGGAAAAATGTTTTTAGAAGAGGATGACCCCGCCCCGCAGCCGCAAGAATTTGCCGCCAAAAAATGGTATGCCAAATTTTTTATGGTGGTCAATGGCGCGCTGTTTAATTATGTACTGGCGGCGGTACTGTTTAGTACGCTGATTTATTTCCGCGGTATGCCTGAGCAAGACCCCGCTAAACTGCCCGCTGTGGTGGGCGAAGTGATTGCTGCTTATCCGGCGGAAAAAATCGGTCTGCAAAGCGGTGACCAAATTTTAAAACTCAATGATACCGCCATTTCCAACTGGCAAGATTTAATACAAACCTTAGGTGCGTCTAGCGGCGCGCTGGACATTACGGTATTGCGCGATAACAACCCGCTGCATTTGACCGTAGCGGAAACGGATTTCCGTGCAGACAAACCCCGCGTGCTGGGTATTACTGTGCAAAGCCAGCTGCACCCCGTGGGCGTGTTTCCGGCCATTGGCCTGGGGCTGTACCAATGCTGGTATTGGACAAAATTTTCCTTAAATTCTTTGTGGCAAAGTGTCACGCGCAAAAAAGCGCCGGACTTGGCCGGGCCGATTGGCATTGTGAATATTATTCACAAATCCGTACACACCGGGCTGGAAAATTTTATTTTCTTAATTGCTATGCTTTCGCTGGCGGTAGGGATGTTTAACCTGTTCCCCATCCCTATATTAGACGGCGGATATGCGCTCGTGTATTTGTGGGAAGGGCTGACAGGTAAGCTGCCTTCTACCAAAATGATTACGCGCGCAGCCAATGTCGGATTTTATATTTTGATGTTACTGGTGGTGTATGCGTCCTATTCAGACATCAAACGCATTTTCTTTAATAAGCCCGCGGCCCAGACGCAAGCTGCCGTGCAAGAGGACAAAAATGTACAAAACCCGTGAAGTAAAAGTTGGTCCTTATACATTAGGTACCGGACATCCGGTGCGCGTGCAAAGCATGTGCAACACAGACACGCGCGACCCGCAAGCCACCGCCGCGCAAATTAGTGCTCTTGAAAATGCCGGCTGCGAAATTAACCGCGTGGCCGTGCCGGATATGCAAGCCGCACAAGCCATTGGCGAAATTAAAAAACGCATACACTCTCCGTTAGTGGCTGATATTCATTTTGATTACAAACTGGCACTAGAGGCCATTAAACAAGGCGTAGATAAAGTGCGTATTAATCCGGGCAATATCGGCGCGGTAGAAAACACCAAAGAGGTGGTGCGCGCGTGTGCAGACAAAGGCATTGCTATTCGCATTGGCGTCAATGCGGGCAGCGTCAAATATTTAAAAAGCGTACAGGGCCGCATGGAACTCTCCGACGAAAAATGGGCCGAAGTAATGGTGCAGGAGGCCTTGGAGCAAGCCAACATTTTAGAGCAACTCAACTTTAAAAATGTAGTCGTATCGTTAAAGTCAGATAATTTCCGCCGCACCGTGCTGGCTAATGAACTATTTGCCAGCCAAAGCGATATTCCGCTGCACATTGGCCTGACGGAAGCGGGCAGCTTTTTAAGCGGTACTGTCAAAAGTGCGGTGGCATTAGGCACGCTGCTACAAAAAGGCATTGGTGCAACGATTCGCGTTTCACTCACCGAAGATCCGCGCCTGCAGGTGCGCACCGCGTATGAAATTTTAAAAGCAGTGGGACTTCGCGAGTATGGGCCGAATTTGATTTCTTGCCCGACGTGCGGGCGCACACAAGTAGATGTAACCGGCACCGTGCATGAGCTGGAAAACCGCATTTACAACGATAAAGATTTGCTTGCTAAAGCGACCGGACTTAAAATTGCGGTGATGGGCTGCGTAGTCAACGGCCCCGGCGAAGCACGCGATGCGGACTTTGGTATTGCCGGCGGTAAAGGCGAAGGTTTATACTTGGAACACGGGCAGACCATGTTCAAGCTCCCGCAAGAAAAATGGATAGATTTTCTCATTGAAAAAATTAATACGTGGAAGAAGGAAAAATAATTATGAAACTTTCAAATTACTATATACCTACTTTAAAAGAAGCACCGAAAGATGCGGACAATTTATCTGCTAAGCTGATGATCCGTGCCGGGCTTATCCGCAAGCTGGGCAGCGGGCTGTATGAGTGGCTGCCGCTGGGGCTTAAAGTGCTTAAAAAAGTAGAAAATATCGTGCGCGAAGAAATGGATCGCGCCGGCGCGTGCGAAGTGTGGCTGCCTGTTGTGCAGCCGGCAGAGCTGTGGAACGAAACCGGACGCTGGCAACATTTTGGCGACCAGCTGCTCAAGCTAACCGACCGCAAAAAAGCCGAGTTCTGCGTCGCGCCTACCGCCGAAGAAGTCATCACCGATTTAGCGCGCAAAGATATTTCCTCTTATAAACAACTCCCGGTATGCTTGTATCAGTTCGGCACCAAATTCCGCGATGAAATCCGCCCCCGCTTTGGCGTGATGCGCGCGCGCGAATTTTATATGAAGGACGCTTATTCCTTCTGCGCTACCGAGGAGCAAGCTGCCGATTGGTATGAGCGCATGTATAAAGCCTATCAGCGCATTTTCCAACGCTGCGGCTTTCAGTTCAAAGCAGTAGAAGCAGACACCGGGGCTATCGGCGGGAATTTCTCGCACGAGTTTATGGTACTGGCTGACAACGGCGAGGACGTAATTGCTAATTGTCCGTCGTGCGATTATGCCGCCAATACCGAAAAAGCCGCCGTGCAAGCTCCGCAAGTAACCATAAACGAAGCTGATTTTAAACCTATGGAAAAACGCCCCACGCCCAAAGCTTACACGGTAGAAGACGTAGCCAACGTGCTGGGTGTTACGCCGGATAAACTGATTAAGCTACTGGTATTTACTGCTGACGGCGAACCGGTAGTGGCACTTGTGCGCGGCGACCATGAGTTAAATGAGCCTAAACTGCGCGCGCTCTTAAAATGCACCGAGCTTGCAAAAGCCAGCGAAGAAGTTTACACCCAAGTAACCGGCTCCCCCGTCGGATTTGCCGGGCCGCAAGGCTTAAAAGCGCGCAATCCAAAAGTGAAAATTTTGGCTGACAATTATGTCAAAGGTGTGGTCAACGGGGTAGCGGGCGGAAATGAAGTGGACGTGCACGTTATCAATGTCAATCCGTCGCGCGATATTGAGGTGGACGGATATTATGATTTAAAAATTGCGTCCCCCGGCGATCATTGTGCCAAATGCGGCGCAGAATTTAAGTTCACGCGCGGCATTGAGGTGGGCCATGTGTTCAAACTCGGCACCAAATATTCAAGTGCCATGAAGGCTGAATTTTTAACCGAAAAACAGACCTCCGCGCCGTTTATTATGGGTTGCTACGGCATTGGCATCAGCCGCGTGGTGGCAGCCGCGATTGAGCAATCTCACGACGATAACGGCATCATTTGGCCCGCAGGCATTGCGCCGTTTGATGTAGCACTTGTTGCTATAGATTATGAGTCTAATCCGGATGTCAAAAAAGCCGCTGATGAGATGTGTGCTAAATTAGAAGCGGCGGGACTTTCGGTGCTGATGGACGAGCGCAACGAGCGCCCCGGCATTAAGTTTAAAGATATGGACTTAATTGGCTTGCCGCACCGCGTGGTGATTAGCAGCCGCACGGTAGGGGACGGTCAATTTGAATATAAACGCCGCGCGGAAAAAGACAGCGTGCGCAAAAATCTGTCTGACGCAGACGCATTTATACAAGAGCTAAAGAAATAGTTTTTGCGTTGCACCAAACACCCCGGGTATATGCCCGAGGTGTTTTTAGTTGCGCAGTAAAAAGATTTTGGCAGGGCTGGTGGCCCCTTTGATAAGGGATAGTTTATTTTCCGGTATGCCCAAGTGTGCAGCCAAGGCGGCGCGCACGGCGGCATTGGCCTGCCCGCGCTCAGCGGGGGCTTTGACCCAGATTTCAAATGTATCGGCGGACTTTTGCAACAATTTTTCCTTTTTTTCGTCCGCGTGCACTTTTATTTTAAGATACGTTTCCATAAGGCTATTATAATTCAAAACCCCACTCCGCATATAAATCACGCCAACTGGGATTTTTCTCACTAATAAGACGCTCTTTCCACTTTCGATTCCAATGCTTTAATTGTTTTCCCGGGCAATAGCGTCGTAAGCATTATCACACGTTTCATAATATACTAATTTATGTACTTTATAGCGTGCTGTAAAACCTTTTACCAGTTCATTTTGATGTTGATAAATACGACCCGGTAAATTACTTGTAACCCCCACATATAAAACCGTATGATTTTTATTGGTCAGCATATAAACGCTATACATAGCTTCATTATAATAAATAAAGTGTCATCCCCGGGTGTCTTTGTAAAATAAGTGTCATTCTCAAAGTTGTAGTTGAGAATCTTCCGCTGATTGTGCTGTATAAAAAAAGGAATTTCCTTGTTATAAACAGCTAAATCAGACGAAGATCCCCGACAACAACACTCGGGGATGACTCCTTTTTTATATACAACTACAACCTCGAGAATGACGCTGATTTTATTTACTTGAAATATACGTGCCCGTGAAACTCCCCGAGCGGAAGCTCGGGGCTTCTTTCTTCGGCCTATATCTTCTTTTCCTTGCATCTCGATGTATCGTCTTATTACCTTTTCATTTACTCCCACCGTCGATGCAAGGAAAAGAAGATATAGGCTTTTACATTCATCCCCCAGGCTCCCGCCTGGGGTGTCCTGTAAGGTACTCAAAAACCCCGGGAAAAATCCGGGGAGTTTTTAAGCACCAACTACTAAATCACTTTGTGTTCTTTTAGCATTTCTTGTGCATTATTAAATACCATATCCACCGTGATATCCTTCATACACTTAAAATGACCTTTCGGGCATTTGTGCCCACCATGCAGGGCGCAAGGCCGGCACTCCAGGTCCTTGACTTCCAAGACGCGGTGCCCGGTCCCGTATGGGAAAAATCCCAGCTCTTTAGTCGTCGGGCCAAAGATAGCCAGCGTGGGCACATTAAACGCAGTAGCAATATGCATGGGGCCAGAGTCATTAGTGATGAACAATTTAAAATGTTGCATCAGCGCCATCAAATCCGCCAGGCTGGTTTTACCGCATAAGTTCGCAGCGTGGCCTTGGGATAATTGGCACAGCTTTTCGCCCAGGTCCGCATCTTTTTTGCCGCCGCCAATAATGACAGTTTGCACGTGCAGCTCCGTTTCCAAACGGCTGATCAGCTCCACGAAATTGTCAAACGGCCAGCATTTGGTTTCCCAGGCAGAACCCGGATGGATGCCCACCAAGATTTTGCCTTCCAGGTCAAAATCCTTCATCAGGCGCGCGACGTTTTCTTCGGCGCTGGGGGCATAGCGCATATTCAACTTTTCGGCCTTAAAATTCTCTTTCACAATGCCGTGCAGCAAGGACAAATTGCGCTCTGCGTCGTGAATCATCCAGCTAAACGGAATAGTCTTGGTATACAAGAACCACCCTTCGCTAGAGGTAAAGCCAATGCGTATAGGCACGCCGCTCAGCCACGCAATCAGCGCGCTGCGGAAGCTGCGGTGCGGCACCAGCAAAATATCAATGCCGGAGGCCTTAATCGCTTTAGCGGTTTTCCACACGCCGAAAATTTTGTTCCACCCTT
Source organism: uncultured Elusimicrobiales bacterium (assembly GCA_905235355.1). Lineage (GTDB taxonomy): Bacteria > Elusimicrobiota > Elusimicrobia > Elusimicrobiales > Elusimicrobiaceae > Avelusimicrobium. The sequence goes on along the minus strand of CAJOLM010000026.1, from coordinate 4,789 downwards.
TTTTATCGTTTAAGATAATTTCGCTCACTTCGTGCATAGGGCGGAAAATATCTTCGGTTTGCGGGCGGGTGATGACCACGATTTTGCTGTCCGGGAACAGCTTGGCGGTCTTTTGGATAAGCGGCGTAGTGAGCACGCTATCGCCGATAAATGAGGTCTGGAAAATACCGATTTTGCCAATCTTTTTGCCTTCCAGTTCGGTGTGTTTATAGGCCCAATCGCCCAGTGCCGGGCTGGTAAATTTCACAGGCACGTCCCAATCCGCTAACACTTCCAAATACCGCTGCAAGGTGTGTTTTTCAAGCACCGGGGAATTTTTGCGGAATTTGACATACAGGCGGCGCGCCACCGGGTTTTTGCTGTAGCGCAGTTTATTAGGGATATGGCTAAACCAACCAATAAGCATCGTTTTAAACGTAGAGTGCAAATCTAAATAATGCGTGAAATGACCCGCGCGTACCTGACGGATATTAGCCCATAAACCTTTTTTGGCTACCATAATTTCGTCGATATCCGGGTGTCCGGCCAGCACCTGGGCAAATTGCGGCTTAACTAGCAGCGTGATATGCCCGTTGGGCCATTTGGCTTTTAAATTTTTGTACACCGGGGAAGATAGCACAATGTCCCCTAACGAGGATAAGCGCACTACCAAAATTTTAGGCTGTTTTTCGTTCATACTCCATCACCCTATTTTTAATTTTTTCAGTGGCTCCTTTAAAACTTAGCGCCGTCTGACGCGCTTTGGCTGCCATATTGTCCAGCACAGCCAAATTTTTGCTTAAACGGAGCACCGTTTCCTGCAAGGTAGTTTCATCTACCAACACCCCGCCGCCGTTGGTAATTAACGCCTGGGCGGTATCGGGTGTATTAAAAAAGCTTTTGCCAAACAATACGGTTTTACCCAGTATAGCCGGCTCTAACAAATTGTGCGCGCCGCGCGGCACAATACTCCCCCCTACAAAAGCCAAATTCCCGCACGCATATAAAGAGGCTAACAGCCCCATGGTATCAGCGCATAAAACGGCGCAATTGGTGGGGAAATTTCCCTCGCTGAGCATCCCATACGCCAGTGGGCGGGCTTGCAAAGCGGCTTTGATTTCTTCTTTACGCTCTAAATGCCGCGGAGCAAAAATTACTTTAATGCCCTGCTCGGCCCACGCTGGCAAAGCGTCTAAAATCAGTTCTTCCTCTTTCGGGTGTGTACTGCCGCATATAAAAATAAAATCCTTTTCCCACCCTAATTGCTTGACCAGCTTTTGCACCTCGGCCCGTTTGGGGGCCTCATCAGATAGGGTATCATATTTGATATTGCCGCTAACAGCCGTTATTTCTTGCGCAAGCCCTAAACTGAAATAGCGGCGGGCGGAATTTTCGTCCTGTATGGCCGCCAGGGAAATCTTTTTAAACAACATAGAAAATAGCGGCTTGACCAGCCGGTATCCCCGCGCGCTCTTGGCAGAAATGCGGGCATTAATCAGAAATACAGGCACTCCGGCTTTTTGGGCGGCAGCTAACATATTGGGCCAAATTTCCCGCTCTACCACCAGTAGCCGATGCGGATTAGCCCGCTGTATAAAGCGGCGCGCGAACGGATAAAAGTCCAGTGGCACGAGCAAAGCTTTGGTAATATCGGGATTTTTTTGGGCCTCGGCTTGACCGGCAGCCGTACTGGTAGTGATTAAAATCGGTTTTCTTCTATAGATATGTTTAAGCTCTTTAATCAGGCCGGAAATGGATTTGACTTCCCCCACGCTGGCACAATGCAGCCAAATGGCCTTTTGCGGGATATCCCCGGCAGACTCCAGGGCAAAACGCTCTTTAAGCTCTTGTTTAAGGTGTTTGAGTACGCGGCGGCGCGGAGAGAACACAAAGCCCAGCAGCACCCCCAGTGCCGCAAACGGAAAAGCCAAATTAGTAAGCACCAATAGAATATGGCCCATATAAATATTATGTGAAACTCCCCGAGCTTCCGCTCGGGGTTTCTTTCTATTCGAACAATTTCATTGTTCGGCCTATATCTTCTTTTTCTTGCATCTCGATTTTCATTTACTCCCACCATCGATGCAAGGAAAAGAAGATATAGGCTTTTGCATTCATCCCCAGGCTCCCGCCTGGGGTGTCCTGTAAGGTACTCATAAATATTATATAAATTTATGGTGCATTGGTAGAAACAAACTAAAAAACCCCCGCCATAAGCGGGGGTTTTTAATTATCTGCTATATTGGCAAGTGGCGGCATATCCTCCCTCTCCCCAATATGAACAAGACGTATTTCCTGTATCCTGTTGGCACACTTTTTCATAAATGGTATCTTTCGGGGCCTGGCACCAACGTGTTCCCCGATTAGAAGTATTATGATGTTTATCATGATAAGCTAAATAGCTAAGCGCCCACTCTCCTTTCTTATAGCTGCATTGTGTGTTGGCCACGTCAGAGAGTGTGCAGAACCCCCAATCGTAGGTAATGGTTATATCGTCCTCGTCCACAGTACCGCCCGCCGGGAATTGTACGTCTAAATCACTTAATTTTGTGGCGTATGTTCCGTTAGCCAAGTAATACACTTCCTGCGCTTGGGCGACGGCTTCGGTGATATTTTTTAAGGTTGCTAAACGCGTTTTCCACACCACCTTTTGATATTGCGGCAATGCAATGGCGGCGAGTATGCCGATAATTAAAACAACTACTAACAACTCAATCAGCGTAAATGCTTTTTTCATAATGTTTCTCCTTTTGTAATTTTATTACTGCACCCCCGTATTGTATCAAAAAAAAAAAACAAGTCAAGGCCTTTTTTGCGTAAAAAATACCCCCGCCATAAGCGGGGGTATTTTTCATCAAAAGATAATCATAATTCTATCGTCAGCATATAGGGTGTGACTAAATAGAACATATTAATCAGTGCGCCCATACTTAAAAACGGCCCAAAAGGAATAGCGTCACTTTTCTTTTTCCCTTTAAAAATCATAAGGAAAACAGAATAGATAAGCCCCAAGGCCGAGGCAAAAATAATCGTCGTCACGACCCCTTGCCAACCCAGCAATGCGCCCAGACCACCCATGAGCTTGACGTCGCCGCCACCCATGGCTTCTTTGTGAAATAGTACATAGCCTAAAAGTGCCACTGCCAATGTGCCGAAAAATCCCACACCCGCACCCAGTAGGCTGGTTAAAAAGCGGTGCCAGCCGTCGCCGGCGAAATTTGGGTTAAACCACGAAACCGCCAGGCCAAACACAATCAGCCCCAGCGAAAAGCGGTCCGGAATAATCATCAGCTGAAAATCAATTACAGATGATGCTAGCAGCACATAGATAACCACCAGCCCCGCCGCGGTCCACGCCGTCAGTCCCCAGCGCCACACAAACAGCACCGTCAGCAGCGCAGTCAGCATTTCAATAATCGGATACTGGCAGGAAATCGGCTCTTTGCAGTAGCGGCATTTACCACCCAGCAAAATGTAACTGATGACCGGGATATTGTCGTAAAACTTAATAGACTTGCCGCATTTTGGACAAAAAGACGGCGGCCACACAATCGACTTACCGTTTGGTATGCGGTAAATGCACACATTCAAAAAGCTGCCAAAGATTAAGCCAAAAAGTCCGGCAATCGTAAGAATAAAAGGATCTGTTAGCATACTGCCTCAATAATTGTACCAGGGAGTACCAAAGCTATCCGGCCTGTCCGTGTTAACAAACACCTCACCAAAGTACGGATCGTCCGGGTCGTTTACATAGGCCCAGCCGCCTTTGTTGGTAAAGGCTTGCCGGTAAGTACCCGTGCTAACGTGGCTGGTGGACGCTAAACCCGGCACTTTAACTTGCGGGATTGCTTCAATATAGCGCGGCACCAGGCTGGTTAAATCGTCCGTGGGATATTCGCCCTGATTTTCCCCATAATACGCAGCAATGGCACTGCGCAAACGCGTCAGCTGATGTTTAGTGCTGCCCTCTTTTGATTTATCTATCAAAGAGATAAATTTCGGCACAGTCAACCCTAGCAGCACGGCAAAAATAACCACCGTGAGTAAAATTTCCAGTACAGTAAATCCTTTTTTCATAACACCTCTATTTTAAGTTCATGGCAATTTGCACAAACACCTTGGCATCACCCATGGTATTTTTGATACTGCAGTACTCATTGGGTCCATGCATGGTTTCATCCAATTTGGAATAGACCACTGCCGGAAAACCCGCATTGCGCAAATAGGCCGCCACCGTACCGCCGCCTACCCCTTGCACGAGCGGTTTATTGTGATATACGTCGCGCACGGCTTTAGCGGTTAGTTTAACTAAGTCAGCATTTTTGTCCGTCGGTTTGGAACCTTCGGAGATGAGTACTTCCACTTTGATTTTCACTTTGAATTTCTTTTCAATGGATTTGACAATTTTGCTCACTTCCGCTAACACTTGTTTGTTCGTGTAGCAAGGCAATATGCGGCAGTCCATATAGAACACATCTTGTCCTGGAATAGTGTTTACATTGGGCACGTTTGCTTCGCGCTTGGTCGGTTCAAAAACACTGTGATTGATATCCGCAAACAGATTATTTTTCTTGTTAAATTTTTTATACAAGCTGCGCAAAGCCACAATCAAATAGCTGCTGGCCACATAAGCATTATTGCCGTTATTGGGCGTAGAAGCGTGGGTTTGTTTACCCTGGGTGGTAAATTTAATCCACAGCATATTTTTTTCGGCAATTTCAATCATGGTACCTTCGGGGTTCCCGCCGTCAGGCACTAAAAAGCTGTCTTGCTTGCTAAATAAATTTTTATGCTTTTTTAGTAGTGCCAC
>CAJOLM010000025.1 GCA_905235355.1 uncultured Elusimicrobiales bacterium | reverse complement strand
TAGAGCTGACGGATTTGATAAATATAAACAAGGCTCCTTGCATATCCATTTTGAAACGGCTACCCCTGATAAACAAGGCATGTATTACAATTATGTGCTAAAGATTAATGCGGAAAAATTAGTACGCGGAAAAGATGAAAAAGCTATTAAAAATATATACTCAAAATACTTTGGTCCATTCTTGTCGGAAGAAGTTTCTTGGCCGGATTCAAACAGTGCGGCTGCTCAATCCGCTGCAGTGTTTAAAAAATATTTCAAAGATCATCCGCTTGCTGTTTGGGGGGCTATATTGGCTATCGGCGCAGGGGTAAGTCTTGGGTTAGGCGGCCTTGCCGGATTGGGAAGTTCTGTAATGCTGATGAGTGCAGTGCCGCTTTTGGTGCGGCCGGATAGCCTATCCCCTCAAATGCGACCGCAGCAGGTGGAGTTATCGCGCATATCCCGCGCGATTATGCGCGACTATAATCATCTGGTGTGGAAACTGGTAGACGGCACATTATTAAAAACAGTAGCGTATGCTAAGTACGGCAGCGAAGAGGAGTACTATCGTACACACGAATTTGCTTCTTTAATGAGAAAATATCAATGGGAAGAAAAATTTGATTTATTGCATTTTGTGTATCCTGTAGTATTAGCCCACGGCTTATTACGCCTGCCGGAATCTGTACAAAGAAGAATAGAATTAGACAAAAACGTTGCGCGTTCCTTTGGCCGTATCCGTGAATTTGAGGAACGCACGGAAATGGCATTTGTCATGTCCGCTATTTCTATTGAAGGGGTTTCTTTACACCAAGCCATGGGGCATCCTGAGGCTTTTGCCCAAGCCCTGCGCGGGCAGCCTATTTCGCAACAAGAATGGGCGCAACTAATGCAATTCTTTGCAGAACTGCATGCGGCTGATTTTGAACACAGCGATTTATTGATTAATCTTTATTTGTCCCGCAATAAGAAGGGCCAATTGCAAGTTACGCTGCTGGATTTTGAATATATCGGTGAAACATCAGATGATCGTGTTTTGCTGACTTGGCGCCGGGAGCTTCTGCGGGCGGATATGTTACGCTTGCCACCAGAGGAGCTGACCGAAGAAGATTTAGTGTGGCTGGCACAAAATTAATTATTTATTAAGCAATTTGCGCAGCAGCCGGTCCGAATAGGGCGGCTGTATATTGATGCCCAAAGAAGTAATGCGTCCGGCATGCGGGCCGTGATAATCAGACCCACCTGTGGCAAATAAATCATATTTGCGGGCAATTTTTAAAAGTTCTTGTTTAAGGGTAAAACTGTGTGCCGGATAAAAAACTTCCAGCCCATCCAGTCCTGCTTCTACCCACGCCGGGAAGTTCCACACTTCTTGTGTCATCCCCGGATGTGCAATCACCGCCAGTCCGCCGGCTTTTTTAATTTCCTGTATAGCTTCTATCACGGTTACGCCGGCAGAAGGCACATAGCCCGCTTTGCCGGGCACAAGATATTGGCGGAAGCCTTCTTGGCGGGAAGAAACAATCTTTTTCTGTTTAAGTGCATCGGCCACATGAGCCCGCGAAACGGTGTGCGGCGCGCGTTCAAAGACGTCTTGCTCGGTGATATCCACTCCGGCTTGTGCCAATTGGCAGATAATTTGGCGGATGCGGTTTTGGCGGTTCTCACGATTGGTTTGCAGAAATTTTTGAAAACCAACATTGTTTAGGTCTATATTGTAGCCCAAAAAATGCAAATGGTCATGCTCGCGAGTGCTGATTTCCACGGCGGGCACAAAGTCTAAATCATATTTTTGGCACTCGGCCTGGGCACGCAGTACGCCTTCGGTGGTATCGTGATCTGACAGGGCAAACAGTTTAACCCCTGCTTTGCACGCGGCATACACCACCTCTTCTGGAGAAGAGGTGCCATCGGAAAAAAAGGAGTGCGTATGCAAATCTGCCTTAAGCATTAGACGCGTTCTACGCCAGTTACGCCCGGTACGGCTTCTTTAATTTTGCGTTCCACAACCGCTTTTAGTGTCATTTGTGCTGCTGGACAACCTCCGCAGCGGCCTTGTAAGCCGACGGTGACAATACCGGTTTTTTCATCTACGCTAATTAGTTGGATATCCCCGCCGTCGTTTTGCAAAATAGGACGGATTTGATTGATTACGTTTTCTACTTGTTCTTTCATAATGCTCTCCAAAAGGTATTTCTTATATTATAGCTTTTTTGGAAAAGGGCTAGGAGTGTGTAAATAGTTGTTAAATTTACCGCAATATTTGCTATACTATACATGTGTAGATGTTAATTAATGGGTCAAGGAGAATTTAAACATGAAAAAAATAGCTGCAATTGTTTTGTTGTTTGGTTTTGTATGCGCCCCTGTATTTGGGCAAAAGTATGCCAGTATTAATACTACTAAGGCCAATATCCGCGCCTGTGCCGGTACCAAATGCGCCATTAAATTTTATGCTTGGAAATATACGCCGGTATTGATGCTGAGCACTAACGCCACCAAAGACTGGGTACAAGTGAAAGATTTTGAAGGCTTTACGGGCTGGGTGTCGGCCTCTTTATTAAGCCCCAATGGTGGTATGTCTGCTAAGACGGATTTGAATGTACGCCAAAACCCGGGTACTAATAGTGCAATTGTTTGCACCGTGGAAAAAGGTTATCCGTTCAAATATATTTCCCGCAAGGGTTCCTGGATTGAAGTAGAAGATGACCCGGAAAAACCGGCTGAAGGTAAATGCCATGGCTGGGTGTATAACCAAAACCTGTGGGGCTTCTTTAAGCAATAAGGAATGTTGAGGGCAACCTCGGATTTAGATTTATGAAAAAATTAGTCTTTTTGCTCGCTGTAGTCAGTTTGGGTGCGTATTGGTATTGTGCGCAGCGTCAGGTGCGCCAGGCCCGTTTTAATATCACGGGCACCATTACAGTGCCGCAGCGTTTAGCCAAAGTAGCGGAGACGGACAATAATTCCTGTGCTATTATTGTGAAAAACGAAGCGGACGTTCCGGTGGCTATCAAGCGTGTGGTAAATCCCAAATTCCCATTAAACTTTGAATTAGGGGAAGATGATTTGCTAGCTACAACAGTAGATGGTGATTTAAAGTTAGAAGTACAAATTAATAATCATGGTAAGTTGGGCGTTATCAAAGAAGGCGATATCTTTGGTTCGGCGGATAATATGATTCAGTCCAACAGCAAAGATATTTTGGTGCAAGCTGACAAGATGACCGGTATGCCCAAACTGGCACGCAACACACGCGGAAATTTCTTCCGTACGGCGGCGCGCTAAAGAAGATTCATTTTTTACCCGCCCTTAATGGGCGGGTTTTTTATACGTGAGCGGTATATGAACAAAAGTGTATGGATGATAGCGGCACTGGCTTTGACAGCATCCTTGTATGCCCAGGAAAATAAAAACCTGGACGGGCAAGATTTGCTGGCTGCTTTTGAACAATACAATCCGGCTGCTTTAGAAAAGGCACGGCAAAATGAAACCTATAGCGGTATTTTGGAAAAATTAACCGCCGCTTACGATGCACCGCGTACGGATGCCGGCGAAATAGAAATGATCGCGGTGGTTATGAATTTTGATAATTCTATCCGCCTGGAAATATTACGTCAAGCTTATAATGAGGGACGCACCCTGCAAACCATGACAGGCACCCCTTTAGATGCATTAGAAAAAGGCACGCAAGATAATCTGATCCCGGTAGTACAGAGCGTTTTTAAGAACACACTAGCTGTCAAAAAAATCCAAATTAAACGCTATAAATCGCGAATTAAAACCACCCAAAAAGACGCTTCCTTGTCTACAGCAGAAAAGGAACAGCAGATTGCCGATTTAAAGAGTCAGATTAAAAACGTCAAAAAAGAAATCAAAACACTTAAAACTAATTCCAAACAGCAAATCCAAGATGCCGCCGCTGTTTACCTGGTAGAAATGCGCAGCGCTTATGACACTGCTTTGTCCCAGGCGCAGCAAGCACAACAATCCCCCGCGCGCGACGTCAAAGCCAATAACAAAAAGCCGGTTGCCAAATAATCTGCTGTATGCCGGTGTTACAAGGGCCGCTATGGCTGGTTGCACCTTCGTATCATAAATTGATTTAATGTACACATAAGATAAAAAAGGAATAGATTTATATGATTAAAATGATTATTAATAAAATATTTGGCACAAAAAGTGAGCGTGACCTGAAAAAAATTCAACATTTTGTAGACAAGGCCAATGCTTTGGCGCCACAGCTGGAGGCTCTTTCTGATGAGGAACTGAAAGCTAAAACGCAGTATTTTAAAGACCAACTGTCCCAGGGAAAAACATTAGATGATATTTTGCCGGAAGCTTTTGCCGTGGTGCGTGAAGCCTCCAAGCGTGTGATTGGCTTGCGTCCGTATGATGTGCAGCTGCTGGGCGGTATTGTGCTGCATCAAGGCAAAATTGCCGAAATGGGCACCGGGGAAGGGAAAACCTTGGTGGCCGTATTGCCCTCTTACTTAAATGCCCTGACAGGAAAAGGCGTACACGTGGTAACGGTAAACGACTATTTGGCCCGCCGTGACCGCCAATGGATGGGTCCTATTCATGAGTTTTTGGGACTAACCGTCGGCTACATTAATCACGATATGCCTAATGCCGAACGCCGCGAAATGTATGCGCAAGACATTACCTACGTAACAAATAACGAGCTAGGCTTTGATTACTTGCGTGATAATATGGTCATCAGCCGTCAGGACCGTGTGTTGCGTCCGCTCAATTATTGTATTGTGGATGAAGTGGACTCTATTTTAATTGATGAGGCGCGCACTCCGCTGATCATTTCCGGTCCATCTGACCAAAGCACGGATAAATATTATATCGTCAACCGTTTAATCCCGGCACTGAAGGTGCGTTTGATTACGGAAAACGACGAAGTAAAAGCCAAATACGAACACATTGATTTAGCCGCTGGGTATGATGCTATTGTAGATGAAAAAAATCATACCGCTACGCTTACCGAAACAGGTATTGCCAAAGCGGAAAAATTTTTAAATGTATCCAATCTGTATGATGATGTGCAGTCTGAGTGGGTGCATCACATTAATCAGGCTCTGCGCGCGCATCATTTATATGAAAAAGACGTGGACTATGTAGTCAAGGACGGCGAAGTGATTATCGTAGATGAATTTACGGGCCGCTTGATGCCGGGCCGCCGCTGGAGTGATGGGCTACATCAGGCAGTAGAAGCCAAAGAGGGCTTGCGCATTAAAGAAGAAAACCAGACGCTTGCCACCATTACCTTCCAGAATTTCTTTAAGCTCTATAAAAAACTGTCCGGCATGACGGGTACAGCTATGACGGAAGCCAATGAGTTTTGGCAAATTTATAAGCTGGATGTGGTGGAAATCCGCCCCAACCGTCCGTCCAAGCGCGTGGATTTTCCGGATCTGGTATTTTTGACAGAGAAGGATAAATTCCAGGCTATTGTGAGCGAAATTGAAGCCTTGTGGAAAAAAGGTGCCCCGGTGCTTGTCGGTACGCGCTCTATTGAAAAATCTGAAAAATTGGGTAATATGTTGCGTGCCAAAGGTATCCCGCACAAAGTGTTAAATGCCAAATACCATGAAATGGAAGCGCAAATTATCAGCCAGGCAGGGCGCAAAGGGGCAGTAACCATTGCCACCAACATGGCAGGCCGCGGTACGGATATTGTATTGGGCGGTAATCCGGCGGATAAAAATGAACAGGATTATGTAATTGGAGAGGGTGGGTTGCATGTGCTGGGCACGGAACGCCACGAAAGCCGCCGTATTGATAATCAATTGCGTGGTCGCTGCGCGCGCCAGGGCGATCCGGGTTCTTCCCGCTTTTATATTTCGCTGGAAGATGAACTGATGCGTTTATTTGCTAACACAGCCAAAATCAGCTCTATCTTAAGCACTCTGGGTATGAAGGAAGGCGAAGCGATAGAATCGCGCCTGATGAGCCGCCAAATTGAAGGGGCCCAGCGCATGGTGGAAGGACATAACTTTGATATCCGCAAACATTTGCTGGATTATGATAAAGTGATGAACCAACAGCGCACCGCTGTGTATGGACTGCGCAATGCTATCTTGGACGGTGAAGATATGACTAACACCGTGCTGAGCATGATAGAGGAAGTGGTGGAAGAAATTGTGGAAACGTATTACGTGCCGCGTAATCCGACCAAGAGCAATTTTGAAACATTGAACATCACACTGCGTTCTTTGTTCCCATACGCATTTGCTTATAATGCAACGAGTGTAGGCGAAAAAAGCACGACGGCTCTGGCACAAGAAATTATGGATATTGTGACCAAACTGTACCACGAACGCGCTGACTTTTTTGCCCAGCAAGGGGTCAATTTTGCGGAGTTAGAACGCATGTTACTCTTGCAAATTATTGACAATGCATGGAAACAAAATTTGTATGAGCTGGATCAATTGCAAAACAGCGTTAGCTTGCGTGGTTATGCGCAAAAAGATCCGCTGATTGAGTATCAAAAGGAAGCTTATAAGTTGTACAGCGCCATGATGAATAAAGTGCGCGATTTGATGGTGGGATATATTTTCCGCCTGCAGTTACCGCCGGTACGTCAAGCTGTATCAGCTAAAAAGCAAACTGTAGAAAACAAAGATGAGCAAAATGCTGCTCCAGTGGAACGGAAAATTGGACGCAATGATCCTTGTCCGTGCGGCAGTGGCAAAAAATATAAAAAATGTTGTGGAGCGAAATAATGAGTAAAAAAATAAAAGGATTATTTTTGCTGGTTTGTGCAGTGGCGGCCATTTTGTTGGCAGTCTTTTTCTATTCTCATACAGAAAAGATAGAAGCAAATGTCCCGCTGGTAACGCCGGAGATGGTGGCTAATTATCAGAAAGAGTCACAAGCGAATGCTGAAAAACAGCAACGCGCCGAAGAAGCCCGCCAGCGTAACGAGACTCAACTGCGCATGGTGACCTGTCAGACGTCGGAACAATGTATTATTGTAGATAAGGACCCCTGCGGTTGCTTGTCCGGTCCGGCAGGCGTCACAGCAATCAATGCAGATTATTCTTTGGAATTTTCCCGGTTGATTGAAAAAGAATTTGCAGAAGCGAAGACTTGTCCTTCCGTCGGATCTACGGAACGGGAATGTTCCGCATCCGCGCGTGCGGTGTGTCAGGAAAACCGCTGCAAAATTATTTATTAATCTATGATACATAGACGCCGCCCTTTGCCAGATACTGTTGCTCAAGCACCCAAAAGCGGGTGGAAAAAATGGGGGCGGCGTTTTTTGTGTATCTGCGGCCTGTTGCTGGCTGCAGTGGCGACGGCTGTTTTAATTAAAATTTCTTATCCGAAACCTTCTCATGCTTGGGTGGCATGGCTTGCCCTGGCACCTTTTGCTATAGCGGTTACCTGTTTGCGCCGATTGTGGCAATCTTTTTTCTATTCTTGGTTTGTCGGGATACTGCTGTATGCCGGGCTGTATGAGTGGATCTTTATTACCTGCTTTTATGGCGGTGGAGTCAGCTGGGGATTATCTGTAGCCGCCTGGCTTGGCCTTAGCGTACTAATGGCATTACAAGTTGCTATCTTTGGCGGTAGCTGTTATTACCTTAAAAAACTGACATGGATGTTCCCTGTGTTGGCGGCTATCGGGTGGGTAGCGTTGGAGTGGCTGCACGAAACCTTGGCAAGTTATGTGCTGGGTTTCCCGTGGTTTAGTCTGGCCTATTCACAGTGGAACATGCCGCAAGTGCTGCAAGTGGCTTCTATCACCGGGGTTGCGGGGGTGAGTTTTTTAGTGGCTTTTACTGGAATAAGCGTTGGCTATGCGTTTGTGACGACGTCTCTAAAACGCGGCGTGTGGCAGCTATTGGTGGCAGGTCTTGTGTTTGGGGGCAATTACGGATATGGACAGTGGGTGTTAAATCATCAGGCGTCTCGTTCATTGTTGAGAGTGCAGGCAGCCATTATGCAGCCAAATATTGACCAGTACAAAAAATGGAGCCCGGCGTTTGAGCAGGAAATCGCAGATACGCTTTCAGACATGAGCCGTGAGTTAGAAGGAAAAAATGATTTGCTGGTGATCTGGCCTGAAAGTGTGACTCCGGGACCTGTAGAAGAAGAACCTTACTTAAGTTGGATACAAGAGATTGCTAATCGTACAAGCGCCTGGCAACTAGTAGGCACCAACCGGGAAGAAAACAATACGCAATATGTGAGCACAGCTTTGTTTACGCCGAAAGGTGATATCGCTGCTTTTTACAATAAAACCCATTTAGTTCCGTTTGGGGAATTTATCCCCTTTGAACGTCAGGTGCGTGCCTGGTTGCCACAGGTGGAAGTGTTAGGAGAGTTGGGTTCTTTTACACCCGGAGAAAAAAAGCAACCTCTTTTGCAATTAGAGCAAGTGTTGTTTGGAACAACTATTTGCTATGAATCCATTTTTTCGCAGTTATGGAAAGAACAAGTCCGTTCCGGGGCGCGTTTTTTGGTGAATTCTACCAATGACGCATGGTTTTTTGATACAGACGCACCTTACCAACATTTGGCGGTATCTGTGCTGCGCGCGGTAGAAACACGTCGCACGGTGTTGCGCGCAGCCAATACAGGCATTTCTGCGGTAATTACCCCCACCGGAGAAATAACCGAGCGTGCCCAATTAAACACACGCGCTATTTTGCAGGCACAAGTACCACTTGCCTTGGGGGAAGATTTTAGTTTTTATGTAGAGTGGGGACATTGGTTTGCGTGGTTATGTGCAGCCATTTACCTTACCATTTTAATTTCTGCAATGGTGTTTGCTTACGAGTAATTATGAATATTGAATTTAAAGATATAGAAAATGCACTTGTTTCTTTAACAGAACGTATACAAAAAATAGCGGGCATGGAAAATATTCCGGCCAAACAAAAAGAACTGGCCGAACAAGAAAAGCTGGCAGCCGGGCCGGATTTTTGGAATGACCCCAATGCCGCCAAAGTGGTCACGCGAAAAATAGACAGTTTAAAAAGTGCTATTGATACCTATCACGAACTTCAAAAGCAACTGGAAGATGCACAAACACTTTATGATTTGGCGCGCGAGATGCAAGATGAAAATGAATTGCCCGCGCTAGACGCATCCGTCAAAGATTTGGAAAAGAAAATTGAGAAAAAAGAATTTGAAATCACTTTGTCTGAACCGCACGATAAATTGCACGCAATTTTAACTATTCATGCCGGTGCGGGCGGCACAGAGTCCTGTGATTGGGCACAAATGCTGCTGCGTATGTACACGCGCTGGGCCGAACAACATCACATGAAAGTATCGGTATTAGACAGTTTGCCCGGGGAAGAAGCAGGTATTAAAAATGCTTCGCTGATGATTGAAGGCGCGTATGCGTACGGATATTTGAAAGGAGAAAACGGCGTGCACCGCTTGGTGCGTGTGTCGCCTTTTGATGCCAATGCGCGGCGGCACACGTCTTTTGCGTCGGTAGATGTGCTACCGGATATTGATGAAGAAATTAATATTGAAATTCCGGAAAGTGATATTGAACTGGAAACTTCCCGCGCGGGCGGTCACGGCGGACAGAACGTCAACAAAGTAGAAAGTGCCGTGCGTTTGTTGCACAAACCGACGGGCATTGTGGTATCTTGCCGCATTGAACGCAGCCAGTTGCAAAACCGTCAAACCGCTATGAAAATGTTAAAGGCGCGTCTGTATGAAATGGAGCTGGATAAAAAGCGCGCCGAAGCCGAAAAACGCTATGGCCAGAAAGGGGAAATTGCATGGGGACATCAAATACGCTCCTATGTATTTATGCCCTATCAGTTAGTCAAAGATTTGCGCAGTAATTACGAAAGCTCTCAAATTACAGCCGTGATGGATGGTGATTTAGACCCATTTATTTTTGCCTATCTGCGCTACGAGGCAGAACGGAAAGCATGACGCACACGGGCGGCTTATATATTCACATCCCTTTTTGCCGCCAAAAATGCCGGTACTGTGACTTTGCTTCTTTTGCCGGAGTGGAAAATCAAATAGATGACTATTTGGCTGCCTTGGACCGGGAAGCTTCTTTGTATGCGGGTCACTTGTTTAGCACTTTGTATATTGGCGGCGGAACGCCCAGTTTATTATCAGCTGCCCAATTGGAAAAACTGTTGCAAATCGTTAACCGTCACTTTGGTCCGATTACTGCTTTTACAGAAAGCACCTTGGAAGCAAATCCGGAAAGTATTTCATCAGAAAAATTACACGTGCTTAAACAGGCCGGACTAAACCGCTTGAGCCTGGGGTTGCAAAGTACGGATGACGCTACTCTGCAACGTATCGGGCGCGTGCATAATGTGCAAACTTTTTTGCGTGCATTTGAAGATGCACGTCAAGCGGGATTTGATAATGTGAGTGTAGATTTAATAGCCGGGCTGCCGGGGCAGACAGAAGAAAAATTTTTAGAAGGCTTACAACAAACGGTTGCCCTACAGCCGGAGCATATTTCCGTGTATGGCTTGCAAGTGGAGGAAGGTACACCTTTTTATGCAGAAGGCGTGAAAGCCGACGAAGATTTGCTGCGTCGCGAACTGGAAAAGACTCATGAGCTGCTGCAAGAGGCCGGATACAATCATTATGAAATTTCTAATTTTGCCCGTCCTGGCCGTGAGAGTAAACACAATACAAACTATTGGCAAAATGGGGCGTACTTGGGGCTGGGCAGCGCGGCAGCTTCTTATCAAAACGGGGTGCGGCGTAGCAATGTTTCCTCTTTGCAGGAATATTTGCGGCGTATGCAAGCCGGAGAAAGCGTGACGGATTTTAGTGAACATCTAGCCGGAAAAGCAGCCGAAGGGGAAAAAATTATGCTGGGGATTAGACAACTAGCCGGAGTGCATTTATCGGCGGCGCAGCAACAGCTTTTTGCGCGGGAAATAGAGGACCTTTGCGTGCGCGGACTTGTAGAGCGAAACGGGGATTTATTAAAATTAACTTTAGAAGGGATGTTTTTAGCCAACCAGGCTTTTATGGCTTTTGTAGGACCGTTTGAATGATGAAAATTACTGCATACCACACCTCTGTTTTTCGTTCTGGGCAAGACCTTGTCAAGTTTATTGTCCGTTACGTGCCGCAGCTGCAGGAAAAAGACATTTTGGTCGTTTCTTCTAAACTGATTTGTTTGTGGAAAGAGTGCGCAGTCCCGGCAGGAAGTGCACGTCAAAAAGAGCAGCTGATCCGCACGCACAGCCAGGCCGCACTCAAGACAAAACTGGCATGGCTAACGATTAAAAACGGCATGGTGATGACCAATGCCGGATTAGACGAGTCCAATGCAGACGGTAAATTTTTGCTCTTGCCGGACGATTTATATGCTTGCGCACACGAGCTGCGACAAAAGTTGCAACGCTGTTACCGGGTCAAAAAATTAGGTATCATTATTACAGACAGTATGATTTTGCCGCTGCGCGCGGGTGTGATTGGGGCAGCGGTAGCGTATAGCGGATTTGAAGGCGTGCGCGACGAGCGCGGTAAAAAAGATTTGTTTGGCCGCGCACTTAAAACAACGCTGGTCAATACCGCTGATGCCTTGGCAGCAGCGGCGGCACTAACAATGGGGGAGCGTAATGAACGGCAGCCCTTGTGCCGGGTGGAGCAGGCTCCAGTTAAATTTGTAAATAAGACGGACCGGACGGAAATTATATATCCGCCGGAGCAGGATTTGTACGCGCCGCTTTTTAAAGCAGCCGGACTAAAGATAAGGAGAAAATAGAATGAAAAATGTATTAAATGAATTCAAAAAATTCGTCATGCGCGGAAACGTAATTGACATGGCCGTCGGTATCATTATCGGCGGTGCGTTTACCAAGATTGTAAACTCTATGGTAGCAGATGTGCTCATGCCGCCTTTGGGACTACTGATGGGTAAGGTGGATTTTTCCAACTGGTTCGTCGTTATTAAAGACGGCGCAAACGGCACAGGTGACTATGCCACCATGGAAGCGGCCCAAGCTGCCGGTGCGACAACCTTAAATTTGGGTGTATTTTTAAATGCTGTCATCAGCTTTTTAATCGTGGCGTTTTGTGTGTTCTTGCTCATTAAAGCTATTAACAAATTGAGTGCCCCGAAAAAAGAAGCCCCTGCTCCGGTAACGACGAAAAAATGTCCGTACTGCTGCAGTGAAATTGCGCTCGAAGCGACCAAATGCCCGCACTGCACGTCTGAATTAAAATAAAAAGCGTATTAGCTGACAAAAACCGCAACGAAACAGTTACGGTTTTTGAGTACCTTACAGGACACCCCAGGCGGGAGCCTGGGGATGAATGCAAAAGCCTATATCTTCTTTTCCTTGCATCGACGGTGGGAGTAAATGAA
>CAJOLM010000024.1 GCA_905235355.1 uncultured Elusimicrobiales bacterium | reverse complement strand
GCGGGGTTTTTTAAGAGCATAAGGCTTATTTGCCCGTTAGCGTTTTGGCCGCTGCGTGAAATACCGCGCGCATACCGTTTACCACAAGTTTTTCACCAAAGTGCGGTTCCCATTTCAAATTAAACAATTCATCACTAATAGCAAAGGCCGCTGCGCCTTTTACTTTTCTCTTCTCGCAAATGGCAAAGAAAGCAGAGGCTTCCATTTCCACGGTCAAAATGTTTTTCTTTTGGTAATGTTCTACTTCTTCTCTGGTTTCGCGGAAAACAGCTTCTGTTGTCCATGTCAGCCCGGTATGAAAATTTAATTTTTCTTTCTCAAAAGTTTTGGCTAAGCGTGTCTGCATCACTTTAGAAGGCAGTAAAATTTCGCGCGGTACATAATGCGCAGAAACCCCTTCATCTGCCAAGGCTCCATCACACAGTACGATATCTCCCGCCAATACTTCCGGCTGCACAGAGCCTGCCAGTCCAATAAGCAAAAGTTCTTTTACACCCAGTCCAATAATAATTTCCAATGCGCTTGCCATAGCCGGCGCACCAATCTCCGTACCCGTTACATAGCAATATCCTTTCTTCTCATCTACATAGATATCTGCCGCACACCAATAGTGTTTGAAATGACCTTGGCTGAGTACATACTTCGTAATAGAGGTCAGCGGACAAACAATTGCTTTTTTGGGCAGTTTAATATGACAATGAATATGCTGCAAATATTTTTTGGCACCGGACAAATCGGCACATTTCATTTTTTGTTTTTTAGAAAATAATAAGCTCATACAATCCGTCCTAAGTGGATATTTATACTATAGCAAAATTACCATCTGCTTCGCGCGCGTGCGGAAAAAGCTTTACAACTTGCCCCTGAGGTGTTATCATATAAAAAAGGACTTTTTAAGCGGGTAGCATTATGTTGACCAAATACAATATCATAGACCGCAAGCTCACGCCTACCACAGATGAAAAGGCGCAAGTATATTTGTTCACTAACCCGACGTTAGAAGAGCAACGCTTTTTGGTAACAGAATATCAAATTGACGAGCATACCTTGGCCTCTGCACTGGACCCGGATGAATTACCGCGTTTGGAGTTTGAGCCGGAACACATTGTCATGATTTACAAGCGTCCTAAAAATTATTCCGGCAAAGACCAGCTGGAATTTAAGGTCGCTTCCGTCGGTACATTTCTATTTGAAGACAAATTGGTTATCGTGATGGCAGAGGATATCCCGCTGTTTACCGGCAAACGCTTTTTAACTGTATCGTCTATCAAAAATGTATTTTTGAAACTCGTGTACAATGCCATTTCTCATTACGTGGAACACTTGCGCATTATTCACTTAATTTCAGAAGAAATTGAAGATAAAACGACCGAGTCCATGGATAACACCTATCTGCACAATTTGTTTAGCTTGGAAAAAAGCTTGGTCTATTACGCAGAAGCCATTACCGCTAACGGTTTTGTGTTTGAGAAAATGCGCAACCTGTCTGCGCGCATTGGATTTTCTGAAAATGACGAAGAAATGCTGGACGATATTATCGTAGAAAATTTGCAGTGCAAAACCCAGGCAGATATCTACTCTAACGTACTAGCGCAGCTGCTGGGGGCGCGCGCCAGCATTGTCAGCAATAACTTAAACTTGCTGATGAAAAAGCTGAATATTATCACCATTTCCCTCATGGTACCTACATTAATTGCCAGTATTTACGGTATGAACGTGACGCTGCCCATGGCTAAACATCCTGATGCTTTCTGGATGCTGATGGGGCTGGGGCTAATTTCCGTGTGGCTGGTAATGATGTTTTGGCGACATAAAAATTGGTAAAGATTTATATAAGAGAAAACGGGCTGCCCAAGAGAGCTGCCCGCTTTTTATAATCAGATTTTACGCGTTTTTAATTGCCTGCAGCAAATCGTTCGTGTCAAACGGCTTATATAAAATGCCGCTTGCCCCCAAGCGTTTGGCTTCCTCAGCAATACTGTCTTGGCGCAAGCCCGTGACGAGCAAAATTTTTACCTTCGGATATTGCTTACGGATACGCGCTAAAATATCCAGTCCGTTTTCGTTCGGGAAAAACACATCCAGCAGCAGCAAATCCGGCTGATTGAGCAGTAATTTTTTAAACAGTTCAGCGGAGCTGCCCGCCTCTATGACTACAGGATAACCGGAGCTTTCCAGCACGTTTTTAATCGCGCTGCGCAAAATGACAGAATCATCTACCAGTCCAATCTTTTTCATAACGCTCCTATTTTACAAAACCTGCGGCCAGTTTTTCCCCTACTTGCAACAGTTCCTGCGTGGCTTTTTTGGTCGCTGCCTCTGCATAGATGCGGATTAACGGCTCCGTACCCGACGGACGCACCAGCAGCCACTCGTCATTTTCAAAATATACTTTAAGGCCGTCCTCGGTCGCGATTTCAGCCACTTTAGACGTGCCAAATTTTTTCGGCAATTTCTTGCGCGCTTTTTCTATAAACACCGCTTCGTCTACCGGTTTGGCAATGGGCAAATCTACACGCTGATAATAAGACGCGCCATATTCTTTAATGATTTCTTCGCACAGCTCCGAAGATTTTTTCTTGGTGGTGGCTAACATTTCAAGCCACAACAGCGCCGTGGCCACCCCGTCCGGGTCTTTCACGCCGCCATGCCAAATAAAACCGCCCACTTCTTCCGCACCAAAGGCAATGTCTTCCAGCCCCAACATATCGGTAATATTCTTAAAGCCCACCGGCACTTCTTCATACGCCAGGCCTTTGGCGCGCGCAATCCGTTTGGGCAAATATCCCATGGACACTGTTTGCACCACTTTGCCTTTGAGCTTTTTGGTTTTTAATAAATAGTTAAGCAGCACCGCCGCTACCAAACACGGTGAAATGTAATTGCCTTTTTCATCTAGCAAAGTAAAGCGGTCCCCGTCGCCGTCAAAAGCAAATCCAGCCATGGCTTTTTTGGCTAGTACTGTTTTTTTCAGTTCGGTTAAATTCTGCATCACCGGATCCGGCTGCGTGCCGCGGAAGGTCGGGTCCTTTTCGGCGTGCAAAGCGGTAATTTTGGCAGAAGGCAACACGCGCTCTAACCAACCGGCCGCCGCACCATACATATAATCCACGACGATATTTCCTTTCATGGCAGCAATTTTGCGCACGTTTACCAAAGAGGCCAGATATTTTTTATACAAATCGGTCAAATCTTTTTGCTCGGCTTTTTGCCCGTACAAGAAAAGCACCGGATGCGCGTCAATATTTTTCTCTATATCTTTTGTTTCACGCGTCGGGGCAGAGCAACCGGCAAGCTTTACCTTAATCCCATTATAGTGGGCCGGATTGTGGCTGGCTGTTACGATAATACCCAGCCAAAATTTGCGCTGCGTCAGCGCGCTGACCATAGGCGTAGAAACCGGGCAGGCAGACAGGGTAACGTCAATTTTATTGGAACGCAGAATGCTGGCTAAATCCGCGGCAAACAAATCCGACATAAAGCGGTGGTCATATCCCACAAATACTTTAGAAGTTTTTCCATTTTCTTCTGACGGCGCATTTTCATTAATATAGTCCGCCAGGGCCTGCCCCATGCGGCGCACATTTTCATACGTAAAATCCCACGCAATAATGCCTCTCCAACCGTCTGTGCCAAATTTAATATCCGCCATACATCCTCCTAAAAAGTAAAAATCTGTTTCATTTCCGTATGCATACTAGTTCCAACGAAATGGCTGCAAGTACACCGCCAAAAAAGTGGAGGTGGGGGGATTCGCACCCCCGTCCGAACATCCAAACCACCTAGGTCCTACAGGTTTATCCGCACTTGATACTCACTCCGTAAGCGTGCGGCAGCAACGAAGCGAGTTGTTTCGTATGGTCTTATTCGTACGCGGACGAAACGCGCCTTATACGCTGCATTTCACATCATGACTGCTTTGCTCAGGCGTGTGAAAAGCACCCAAGCAGCAGTGGACTAAGCGTTAGCCCAAGCAACATTGCTGTTGTTAGTTATTTTTGTAGCCCTATTTTAGCTGGCCTGGCCAACCAGCACCTGCCCCCGGGCAGTAACAGATACCCGTCGAATCTATTACACCCCCGTAACATACGGAAATTGTCAAAGACCGCTCGCCCGGCGTGCGCCGGGAAGGGATTATATTGTATCATTTCTTATAGCAAATTTGGGCGATGGGTACAAGTAATGACTTTTTATACCACCACAAAACCAACTATCTATTTAATTGACGGCTTAAACCTTGTGCGCAGTTTTTTGTGGCAATTTGGCCGCAGTGAGGAAGACGTCACGGCGGAATTTTTGGACTTTTTAGAAGAAGTTTCTTTGGACGAAAAATACAATATGCATGAGTTTCGCGTCGTGTTTGACGGGGCGTACCGCCCGGTTGGGCCACTGTACCGCGCGGGGCTGCATATTGTGTTTGCAGAGCAAGACAGCGCCGACGATTATATTTTCCAAGAAGCTGATTATCTGCACCAAAGCGGCTCACGCGTGATTGCCGTGACCGACGACCGGGATTTGCAACAACGCCTCAAAGAGGTCGGCGTCAAAGCCCTATTTTGCCAAAAGTTTTACCGCTCCTTAAAACTATCCGGCAAATAAATCTATTTTTTGGTATCATATAAAAAACATTTAGCAGGAGGAGTAGTATCTACACGCTGCACGCGTGACTGTACAATTTCATCTGTTTTTGGACTGTATAAAGCATACAGAGCACCCACCACACGGGATAGCTAGCCGCCAAAAACAGTCGTTTAGGCATAAAATAGACGGCTTAATTACCCGTTTGTTTTATGCCAAACGTTTATCGTTTTGGCGATAAACTACGGCTGTTATTTTGGGCTGCTCGGCTAGCTGGCTCAAATTAGACAGCCGTTTTTATTTGTCTGTTTGCGCCCGGTTTTAAAAAGGAGTTTTTATGAAAAGAGGTTTTACCTTAATTGAATTATTAGTTGTTGTATTGATTATCGGTATATTATCGGCTATTGCCCTGCCGCAATACCAAAAGGCCGTTGAAAAGGCCAAAGCCACCCAAGCCCTCACCTTGCTTAAATCCGTTTATCAGGCACAACAAGCCTACTATTTGGCAAACAATACATATGCCACTACATTTGACGAACTAGATGTTCAAGTGCCTTGGGAAACAAGCAACCCGCGTTTTCATATACGTGCAGATACTTCAGAGGCCCGTGCTAATGAAGATTGGGAAATTTCCATCCACAACAGTGAATTATATGTATACCGCATAAAAGGTCCTTATACAGGTGCGGGTTTTGTTATGTATACAAACAATGTAGTGGTAGACAATCACAAAATCCTATGTGTGGAAAACTTAAAATCAGACCACGTCACTACAACCTTTGCTGAATCTCAAGGAGATTACTGCCGCAAAATTATGAACGGAACATGGGCCTATAACAACGAATATTATTTACCCTAATATTTAAAACTCGTCATTTGCACATTTTATATCGGCTAAATACTTGGCAACAGATGTCTTTTTTGCTATAATATATTCGTAGGGCTGGTGGCGGAATTGGTAGACGCGACAGACTTAAAATCTGTTGGCCGCAAGGCCGTGGGGGTTCGAGTCCCCCCCTGCCCACTTTCATTTAGTAGCCGGGCTTCCCGACTAACATTCCCGGCTCAAGAGGATTATGTTAGAAGACCTAAAAAGAACCCTTTCCAATATGTTCAGTTGGATTTTTACCGTACACTCCACGGGTATGCGCTTCTTTGGAATTGCCTTATTCGTGGCTGCTTTCTTTTTGCTGTTTGGACTGCGCACGCTGGGGTGGCTGTTTATTGTAATTGCCTGCTTCTGCGCGTTTTTCTTCCGCATCCCCAAACGCAATGTACAATTTGCAGATGATGAAATTGCCTGCCCGGCCGACGGCACAGTGCTGAGCATTAAAACAGAAGACGACCCGAACTCCGTGGTCATCCGCATTTTTATGTCCGTGTTTAATGTGCATGTGCAGCGCGCCCCCGTCAATGGTACGGTAGGCGAAATTTTTTATCACAAAGGGCAATTTCTGTTTGCCGATAAGCCCGAAGCTGCCAACCAAAACGAACGCAACTTGATGCAATTTTTCCACAACGGTGACAAAAATCGCTTTGCCCACGTGGAGCAAATCACAGGCGCGATTGCCCGGCGCATTGAGTGTTGGGTAACCCCGGGTCAAACCATTGACCAAGGACATTTGATTGGGCTGATTCGCTTTGGCAGCCAGGTGGCGGTATATTTGCCGAAAGATTTGGTGCGCGTTGTCGTCAAAGAAGGACAAAAAGTAGAAGGCGGCAACTCTGTACTGGCTTTGTGGAAATAGAGGATTTTATGGACGAACAACAAAACGCTGTACATAAACTAAAACATACCGGAGCGCAGGCCGCGCCCTCGCTGTTTACCTTGGGCAATTTGGCATGTGGTTTCTTTTCTATTTTAAGTGCCGCCAACGGACAATATGGCAAAGCCGGCTGGCTGATTTTGCTGGCAGCCTTATTTGACGCATTTGACGGACGCGTCGCCCGCTTACTGGGCACGGAAAGCAATTTTGGCGTGGAAATGGATTCGCTGGCAGATGCCGTTTCCTTCTGCACGGCCCCTGCCATGCTGATGTATTTTATGGTGCTGCAACAATATCCCGTGTGGGGTGCGCCGATTGCGTGTGTGTATGCGTGTTTTGGGGTGCTGCGCCTGGCAAAATTTAACACTATGGCACTAGCGGGCCAAAGCTCTAAAAAGTATTTTTCCGGCCTACCTGTACCGGCTCCGGCGGCTATTTTAGCCTCGTTTGCTATTTCTTACAGCATTATGCAAACACAAATGGGCGGGCACAATTTACGCATTATGACTGTGTATTTGCCGCACATTTATAATTTGGTAGCGTTTGCTATGCTCGTCATGGCGGTGCTTATGGTATCTACCGTACCGTATGCCGCTTTTAAAGCCAAACGCGACAAAAAGATGAGTGTTTGGATGCTGCTACTGTTTGTGTGTTTGGTGGTATTGCTGATCCGCTTTCCGCAAGACATCATTTTTATTGGGATGAGCGCGTATGTGTTATTTGGGCTGCTTGCTGTTTTATACCGCGCGTTCAAAGGCATTAAAATAGAGAAATAATTTGAGTTGCATTCAAAAGCCCGGACATTTGTCCGAGCTTTTTTATTCAGTCCAATGCATACCAAAAATCATCCCCGGCCTTTTGCCCTTCACTAGCTGATTTGCCTGAAATAGCTCTGCACAAATTATGTGCCCTGCTTTGTTGGGCTGCACTAAAAGACTCTGTCTCTACTACATAACACCACAGACGTTTTTCTTTGCCCAAAGCAGCAAACCAATTACGATCAAAATCAGAGAACCATAAAAATCCACCCCCATTATAATTTCCACAATCAATGCGCCCATTAGTTAATACACAAGTGTAATATTTCCCGGTTATTTTGTCATTTTCTACACTATATTTTCCCAACGAGCCGGACGGGACAACAGTTAACTCATCAAAAGAAGTAGGAAAGGAATTATTTGCCAAAATATATTCTTCAATAGATTGCCGTAAGGAACTGATAATCGTTAAAGCTTCTGCGGCTTTAGCTTTATCTACTGCTCTTTCATATTGCGGCAGCGCAATCGCAGATAAAATACCGATAATAAGTACAACGACAAGTAACTCAATAAGCGTGAATGCATGATGCCACCCCCGAAGGTCGGTATCGGGGGTCTCAGCCGCTTTCATTTCAAATAAGGCTGAGATTCCCGATAAAGACACTCGGGATTGGTTCTTATTTATATTTTCATTTTGTCTTTTCATATTTTCTCCTGTTATTTAATGTGTCGTGCTGAGAGGTTGCTGCTCAGCACCTAAACTACTATCATTTATGTCGTCCCCGAAGTTGCGGCCTGCAAGGCTCGGGGACCTCAACTACTTTTTGAGGCTGAGATCCCCGATTACAAATTTCGGGGATGACAACCTTTTAGATCCTGAGCAACAACCCCTCAGGATGACATCTTTTTTTATTTTTTTACTTCTTGTCGTCATCCCGGACATGGATCCGGGATCCAGATAAAGGTTTTTTCTTAATAAACGGCCTGGATTGCGGGTCCACGCCCGCAATGACGGCATTAAAAGACTTACCGTACCATTATATCATATCAAAAAAAAAACAAGTCAAGGCCTATTTTTGCCTTCTCAAAAAGGCATAAAAACGCCCTACATCTGTCAACAAGATATAGGGCATTTTACTGGTACTTACTTGTAATAGATTTCTTGTTTGGTCTTGTTGGCGGCTTCCGGCCCGCAGACGGCCTGCAAAATAGCAAAGCCAAAATCAATGGCAGCGGCAGCACTTTTGCCTGTGATGATTTGTCCGTCCGTAACGGCATAATCCTCGAAATAGGTACCGCCAAAATCCTCGTTCATAGAGGTAAAACAGGTGTATTTTTTGCCTAACAAATAGCCCGCGCGGCCCAAAATGGTGGGTGAGGCGCAAATGGCGCACAGGTATTTTCCACGCGCGTGGAAATCTTTAATCAGCTGTTGCACGCGCTCATCGGCTTCCAGTGCCTGATATTGCGGGCCGCCGGGTAAAATCAGCGCGGCGTAATCTTCGTCGCGGTAATGGTCCAGCGGCAACAGCCGGCTGCAGGTTAGCCCAAACCGTCCCATGGCTTCCGACCCGTGCAAGCTGTATACATCTACCTCTAACCCGCCGCGGCGCAAAATAGCATACGTACCCACCGCTTCTACTTCTTCAAACCCATTGGTTACAATCATGCAGACTTTCATGCTTTTTTCCTCCCCCACTCCTGTACAATTATTCCGGCAAGCACCGGATACACACATAAGAAAACGATTTTCACGCTGAGGCTCCCGCCCAAGCTATGCACCCCATACGCAACCCCGGCCGCCAGCAGTGCCAGCAGCGCCAGGCGTTTATATTCATACGGCACGCCATAATTTTTTTGCGTAAAGACAAACAGCGCGCACGCCATCACAAAATAGCTGCACGCCACCGCGCACCCGGCTCCTACAATGCCTATATGCGGCACGAGCAGCAAATTGACACTAATGCTTGTCGCCGCGCCCAAAAGCGTAATCCACATCAGCACGCGCGTGCGTTTGGTAATCACCGGGCCGACCATAAAATTGATATACATCCCGTAGAAGAAATAGCCCACCAGCACCAGAGGAATCACATTCAGCCCGCCCCAATACTGCGGCGCAATCAAGTGGAAAGAGCCAAAAATGTTGCTCTTAATAATATCCGGCATCAGCAGTGCAAGCCCCAAAAGAACCCACAGCGCAAACGCCGTAAAAAACGTCAGCACGCGCGCGTAAATTTCCCGCGCGTTTGGCTCTTGCGCGTGCGCCAAGAAAAACGGCCGCCACGCTTGGTCAAACATAGACACGACCAGCATCATAAACACGCCGATTTTAAAATTGGCCTGATACACACCGACGGCAGACAGCCCCACCAGTTGCACCAAAATCGGCTTGTCAATGACGCTGACCAGCAGGCTGGCTAATCCCGACGGCACAAACGGCCACGCAAAGCCAAGCATCTGTTTTTGCAACACCGGATTAAATTTCACGCGCCCGCCTTTTACTTCTTCCCACACCACCGGAGATAATAGCACTAGCGACATCAGAGACGCAAAAATATTCGCCCAAAAAATAGATGCCACGCCCTTTTTTAGCACCGCGATAAACAGCACATTACACAACACGTTCGTCACAATAGATGCCGTGCGCACGCCCGCAAAGTACCACGCGCGCCGTTGCAAACGCAGCTTGGTAAACGGGATCATGTTCATCATGTCCAGCAGTAAAATCCACACCGCTAAATACATCAGCTGCACATGCTCTATGCCAATACCGCACAGCACCGACAAGGGCCGCGCAAACACATACATCAGCACGCCCAGCACGCCGCCGTAGCACAGAAGCCCATAGAAACAATGTTGGAACACTTCGCGCCGGTCTTTGGCCTCGCTGGCAAAGCGCAAATAGCTTTGGTCCATGCCGAACAAAAAGATTACATTGAGCAGCGCAATCACCGCAAACAGCGTGGCCACCACACCATATTCCGACGTAGCTAAATAGTACGTATAAAACGGCACCAGGCAGAAATTCAGCAGCCGCGCCACTACTGTGGACGTGCCGTATACCAAGGTTTCTTTGCCTAGCCGTACAATATCTTTTGTCATACGCTGCTTAAAAAGGCCCCGCGCTGCCGCGGGGCGCGTCCTTTATAGTTTAGGTAAAATTATTTCCAGTAATTTTCTGAATTTACCTTCAATCTTTTTGGTTTCCGCAATGGTTTGCGCGTGAGACAATTTTTCTTTAGCAATACCGCTAGCTAAATTAGTCACGCATGCAAGCCCCAACACCTCTAATCCGCATTGTGCAGCCACCAACACTTCCGGCACCACGCTCATGCCGACGACCGTTGCCCCTAATGTCTTAAACGCACGGATTTCGGCGGGCGTTTCAAAGTTCGGCCCGGTCACGGCAAAATAAGTGCCTTCTTTGGCTTTAATATTAACTTTTTTGCAGGCGGCCAGCGTAATTTCGCGCAAGGATTTGGTATATACTTTTGATAAATCAAAAAACCGAGGACCAAAAACCGGGTCATAGTTGTTGATCAGCGGATTATTGGCCATAAAATTAATATGGTCATTAAGCACACATATAGAGCCCGGCGTTAATTTGGGATCCAAGGAGCCGACGGCAGCAGAAACAACTAATTTTTTCACACCCAGCAAAAACAAGGTGCGGATGGAAATAGCCAAATCTTTCATAGGATGCCCTTCGTAATAGTGAAAGCGTCCTTGCATAACAACAATTTTTCTGCCTTTATAAATCCCGAATAACAAATTGCCGCTGTGGCCCGGCACGGTGCTGCGCAAAAAACCCGGTATTTTGGCATATTGCACCACAATTTGTTTGTCTAATTTTGGAATAGAATTACCCAAACCGGACCCGGTAATCAAGGCAAGATCAGGTGTGAAATTTTTGGTTTGTTTGTTGATAAATGCTACTGCCTTTTTGATTTTGGCTAATTGCGTATTCATACGGCCTCCACTTATAAAGTTCCGCGCCGCGGCAGAAAGGCATTTTCAAGATGCGTAATTTCCCCTGCCAGCAGGCACAGTACGTCAAATCTTATACTATCAAATTTAGGCGACTTTTCCTTGATAAAACATTGCGCCGCGGCGATTACTTTGCGCTGCTTGCTCACGGTTACCGCCGCCGCCGGGCCGCCAAAGGCGGCGCTGGCGCGCTTTTTTACTTCTACAAAAACCAAGGTTTTTCCGTCTAAAGCCACAATGTCTAATTCTCCGCACGGCTTGCGGAAGTTGCGCGCCAACACGCGGTAGCCCTTGCCTGTTAAATAGTCACAAGCCGCTTGTTCGCCCGCGGCGCCGCTTTGCGTAGTGTTCATGGAAAAAGCGTCGGCCTCATTAAATCACGGATAGGCGCAAAGGTGCGGCGGTGCTCCGGGCAGGGGCCATGCTCTTTAATGGCAGCCACATGCCGCTGCGTGCCGTATCCTTTGTGCGCCGCAAAACCGTAGTGCGGAAATTTTGCGTCTAATTCGTCCATGTATTTATCCCGCAGCACTTTGGCTACAATGCTGGCTGCGGCAATGTTTAAGGATTTTGCGTCCCCGTCCACGACGGCATATTGCGGCAGCGGAAACTCTTTAATTTTGTGCGGACCGTCTACCAGTGCCACTGCACCCGGCAGCTGGTAAAATTTTTGCGCGGCGCGGCGCATAGCCAAAAAGGTGGCTTGCAAAATATTCAGCTCGTCAATTTCTTGCGCAGACGCAAAGCCGACGCCATATAAAACGCCCAGCTCGTTCATGCGCGCAAAAATTTCTTCACGCTTTTTGTGTGTTAATTTTTTACTGTCATTTACGTCGGAAAAATTAGGATAAAGGCCTGCGTCAATGTGGCACGCGCACGCTACTACCGGGCCTGCCAGCGGACCGCGGCCCGCTTCATCAATGCCGAGGAGCATACCGGCCTGCAGCGTAAGGGTTTGTTTTTTGTCAAATTCTTGGAGTGGATTCATGCGTGTATCCCTTTTGTTTATTGTAGCAATTTCCCGCCGTAAAAGGAAGAAAATAAGGTTGAGATTCCCGATAAAAACTTTCGGGAATGACAGATGGTTGGGATTGCCGACTCCCGCGGGCCGCCACTTCGGGAATGACAATATTTGGCCTAATAGAACTTTTTGTTGGTAATACGGTCCTAGAAATGATTTAATATTATTTTTGGAGACAGGTATGATAAAAAAGTATGTTGTAAATGTGG
>CAJOLM010000023.1 GCA_905235355.1 uncultured Elusimicrobiales bacterium | reverse complement strand
CTATTGTGAAGCGTATAAAGAAGATACAAAGTCCAACCAGTCATGCAAAACGTTTTCAAACACTCCTATTGATTGCCCGTGGAACAACAATCTAGAAAATTGTTATCCGATATAAAATGCGCCACTCACAAAAACTCCCCGGGCGTAATACCTGGGGAGTTTTATCAGGCACGAAAAATTACATTATTTATACATGGGATAAAAGTTAATACCCATATATACCGGGTTATCCTCAAAGCCCTTTACGTCGCTGCGCATGGCCCACAGCCCCGTCGGATGTACGGTATAAATTTGCATGGCATCATCATACACGACCCGCTGCAAGCGCCGGTACAGCTGCGTACGTTTGGCGGGATTTGTTTCTTCCACCGCCGCGCGCACCAAGCGGTCCGCCTGCGGATTTTTATACCCTTGTGCAAGGGCGTAGCGTCCGTCGCTATGCATAAAAGAAAAATAGAAATTATGTGCGTCTGCATAATCCGCCACCCAACCGCGTACCCACATAGGCATTTGGCGCGCGGCGGTTTTTTCCAGAAAAGACGCCCACATCACCCCGCGCACATCTACTTTAAATTTGGGATTTAAGCTCTCCACATTGCGCTTAAGCATTTCAGCCGCCATTTGGCGCGCTACGCTGCCGGTATTATAGGTAATGGTCAGCACAAAGCCCTTTTCCCATACCTCTCCGCCCCAAGCCTTTTGAAAATGCTCTTTGGCTTTTTTCAAATCAAAGTTGTAGCGCGGGGCATTGCTGCCATAATCTACCAGCTCGGCCGGCGCCGGGGCAATCGCGCGGCTGCCGCGCCCTTCCATGGCTTGGCTTAAAAACGCGTCATAATCAAACGCGTAAGAAAAACCCTTGCGCACGTCTGCATCTGCAAAGAAATTGCCGGGGATGCCTTTGCCGTCCAGCGCGCCGGAGCCCACGTCCGGATTACCTTTGATATTAATATCTTGTGTAAAGAAAATCACCGGGTCGGTGCGTAAGCGCGGCAAATGGGCATACACCGCCACGCCGGGTTTACCTTGCAGCTGCGCGGCAAATTGCGTCGGGATTTCCGCCACGTCCGCGTCGCCCCCTTCCAACAGCAGGCGCAAGGTGCTCGGCTCCGTGACGCTCATCATATAAATAGATTTAATACGCGGCGCCCCTGCGAAATAATTTTCATTGGCAGCCAGCTGCAGCTTGCGCCCGGAAATATCCCAGCGTACCAGCTTAAACGGCCCGCTGCCGTTCATGTGGTCAAACAGGTACGAGCTTTGCTTTTCAAAATTATTAAACTCTTTCCAGGTGGCTTCTGTACCGTCCCAGCCGCCGTGTTCCGCCACCCATTTTTTAGGTGTGATATAACCCCATCGCGCAATAATACCCAGAAACGGCGCAAAGGGCTGCTTGAGTGTGATGACCACATTTTGCCCGTCCACGCGCACGGCTTTTTCCGCATCTTTAAAATTAATGAGGATGTGGCCTTTTTCATCCCGTGTAGAGGTAACTCCCAACACCGGCTCTAAGAGTAGTGACGACGGCCCGCCCGACACGTCAGAGAGCATAAAGCGCAGCAGCGAATAGCGCACGTCCTCCGGCGTTAGTTCGGTGCCGTCATGAAATTTTATCCCTTGGCGAATTGGAAAAGTATAAGTGCGTCCGTCTTTGGAAATCAGCCCGTTTTCTACACTAGGCACTTGTTCTGAAACAGACGGCAAGAAATCCGTCATAGACGCGCCGTTAAATTTAAGCAGCGTGTCATACACATTAAACATCATGCCTTGTGTCACTCCGTCATAGGAAAACACCGGGTCCAAAGATTGCATTTCTCCGGCGTGAGCAACCACCAGGGTATCTTTATTTTGATTTTTTTGACAGGCCGCACCGCATAGCACAACCGCCAGTAACAGAAGTATCGTTTTTTTCATTTTTTCCTCATTATATATGCCGCGCCGCGCTTGCGCACAAGCCATGCGCGGGCAAATTCTTTTCCGTCATAAAATCGCATCACGTCCTGCTGCGTGCGCGCCGCCGGATCAGCCACGCAAATTTTGCCGTCTTTCCAACCAGCAATCAGCACCAAGTGCCCCGGCGTTTGCGCGACTGCTGCGCCGGTTAATTCCCCGGCCTGATACGCAATCGTGGCGGCAATCAAGCAGCCTTTTTCCATACAGTCCGCCATTTCTTGCAACGAGTGAAAACGCGTAACGCACGCAAAAATTTCTTGCCGGGAAGCATAAGCGGTATTGAGCGTCCAGTTGCCAAAAATTTCGGCTTGATTATCATACACGCCGCGCGCTACTTCCACCAGGTCTGCCGCCACGCCCAGCGTCTGCAATCCCATGCAAAGCGAGGTCGGGCTGCACAGCCGTTTTTGCTCGCCCGCGGGCACGGGCAAAGTCATTTGCGAAAGCGGATGAATTTTAATGATTTTTTCCCCGCGCGGCAAGGCTGCTATTTCTTCCGCCGCCGCAGGCGCGTGCGCAGGCGTGACACATACCGTCACATAGCGCACTTCCATTTCGCCATGCAGCGTTAAGCGGAAGCGGTAGGCTTGCGCGGGCACTTTGGCGTGCAGCTCGTCTGTATGCAAGGTCAGCGCGTCCGTTTCTTGGGCGTCAAAACTATGATTTAATTTTTTAGAATAAAAAGCCAGCTTGACCCACGGACTCCATACTTTATTTTGCAGCAGCTGCACTTCGGTCAGCAGCCAGCCGTTAGTCAGCGTGGTATATCCCGCCGATAAAACAAGCGTGTCAAAAAGCGCGGGCGTATTAAATTGCGGAGATAAAAAAGTGCGGGTGACGCTATCCCCTTGCGCGGTATATTCCGGGCCGGGCTCATGCAAAAACGTCAAAGACGGCAAGACAGATTGGACCGTGTTCATAAAAAAATCGGGGCACCGAGACTTGAACTCGGAACCTTCCGCTCCCAAAGCGGACGCCCTACCATTGGGCCATGCCCCGTCATTATTATTGTAACAATTTTTACACCCAAACAGAAATTTGTTCCGGCAAAAGTAAGTGACAGACAGAAAAACACCGCTCCTTTTCCCCTTTTCTCCGACGAGAAAAAGAAAACGCTTGACAAATCAAAAAAAAAAAACAAAATATAGTATGCCTTTAGTAAACGACTTTTTATGCAAACAAACAGGAGAATTTGAAATGAGAGAAAAGAGAAAGAGTAGCAGTCTTATTTCCCCTCGCCCTGTGTGGGAGAGGGTGCCCGCAGGGCAGGTGAGGGTCTATTCAAAAAAAGATATCAATAAGAACCATTCCCGAGTGTCTTTATCGGCAGTCTCAACCTTGTTTAAAATGAGAGCGGATGAGACCCCCGATACCAACCCTCGGGGGTGGCTCTTTTGTAATAATAATGTCGCCCTGAAAGGTCTTTGTTCAGGGCCTAACCCACTTACAAACAACGAGGTCCTGAGCAACAACACCTCAGGACGACACGGTACAGGGGTACGCGCATTTACGCTTATTGAGCTGCTTGTTGTCGTACTTATCATCGGCATACTTGCCGCGATTGCCCTACCGCAGTATCAAAAGGCGGTGGAAAAAAGCCGTGCCGCAGAAGCTATACAAATACTTAACTATATGCACCAACAAGGCGAAATACATTTATTATCAGGTGGCAACTCATACCACACAAATGAAGAGGTGGGGATAGAATTAGGAAATAGTTTTACTTGTCAAAATGATGGGTTCTCAGAAGTATGCTGTAATAAGTATTGGTGTTACGAAAACAATGGACTCAACTGGGGAATGGATTGTCCAGGCTCTATAAATAGCCCTGTAGCACGCCGTGTATCGGACACATTACCGGAAAATCTTTTTGATACGGACCCTTTATATGACTTGACGTATGAAGCTTGTATCGGGAAACAAATCGTCTGTTACGAATATGATACAGATAAATGGTGTAAAGGCCTATTTAAAGGGAATCGTAACGAAATTAACTAGCATCATAAAACCCCCGCCACAAGCGGGGGTTTTAGATAAACAGATTTTATTTCTCTTTTTCTTCTAATGCTTTGAGCGTCGGGAAGAAAATAATTTCGCGGATAGAATCTTGCCCGGTCAGCAGCATAATCGTGCGGTCTATGCCAATGCCCATACCACCCGTCGGCGGCATACCCGATTCCAACGCTTCAATGTAATCGCCGTCTAAAATATCGGCGTTTTCGGCATCTTCGCCCTTGGCTTTGGCCTTGGCAGCCGCCTGGTCTTTTAGGCGCTGCAACTGGTCCGCCGGGTCGTTAAGCTCGGTATAAGCGTTGCCTAACTCACTACCGCACACAAACGCTTCAAAGCGTTCCACCAGCTCCGGATCGCCGGGTTTGGTTTTGGCAAACGGGCTGACTGCCGTCGGATAATCCAGCGCAATCACCGGGCAGTTATATCCGGTTAAGAGTTTGGTTTCAAACAGCTCATCAAACAGTTTGCTGTCCGGATCGTCGGCAGAAAAGGAAATGCCTTGCTCTTTGGCAAGCTTGGCCAGCGGCTCGCGCTTAAACTGGCGGCCGTCTAATACTTCATGTATGTCTGAGCCGAATTTTTCTTGCCACGCCTGCGGAATATACAAACGCTTAAACGGCGGCACTAAATTAATTTCTTGTCC
The DNA here is from genome assembly GCA_905235355.1 of uncultured Elusimicrobiales bacterium. Lineage (GTDB taxonomy): Bacteria > Elusimicrobiota > Elusimicrobia > Elusimicrobiales > Elusimicrobiaceae > Avelusimicrobium. The sequence goes on along the minus strand of CAJOLM010000023.1, from coordinate 7,779 downwards.
GTGGAACATCACTTTTTCCACGCCAATGGCTTTGGCGGCATTGCCCAAAATTTCTTCAAACAAATCCGCCATGGTGTTCACATCCCCATAAGCCTGATAAAGCTCCATCATGGTAAATTCGGGATTGTGCGTGGTGTCAATGCCCTCGTTGCGGAACATGTGCCCGATTTCATAAATGCGGTCAAATCCGCCCACGATTAAACGCTTGTGATATAGCTCCAGCGCAATGCGCAAGCGCAGCGGCATTTTCAGCGCGTTGTGGTATGTTTGGAACGGACGCGCCACCGCACCGCCGGAATCCGGCGTCAAAATGGGCGTTTCCACTTCCAAATATCCTTTCTCGTCTAAAGTACGGCGGATAGAGGAAATGATTTTTGCGCGCTTAATAAAAATATCTTTTACATCCTCATTTGCAATTAAATCCAAATGACGCTTGCGGAAGCGCACTTCGGTATCTTGTAAGCCGTGGAATTTTTCGGGCATGGGGCGGATGGCTTTGGAAATAAGATCTAACTTGTGGACCTTAATCGTTTTCTCGCCGGTTTGCGTGACAAACATGTGCCCTTGCACGGCTACAAAGTCCCCCACCGCTAAATGTTTTTTGAAAAAAGCATACGGCTCCTCGCCCAATAAATCTTTGGCGATATAGAGCTGGATTTTACCGGAGAAATCCCGGATATGCGCAAAGGCAGCTTTACCCATTTTGCGCAGCTGCACCAGACGGCCGGCAGTAGCCACTTCCGTATTTTCGGCAGCGTCTTTGGCCTGTGCGCAGGTGTGCGTTTTTTCCACGTGATTGGGATACGGATTGATGCCGCTGGAGCGCAGTTCGCCCACTTCGGCGTAGCGCTGGGCAACGATTTCATCTAAAGCGTTATTATGTTTTTGTTCTGGCTTCGTGTTTTCCATAAAAACCTCTTATTAAAAAAGCCGCCGCATACCGCGGGCGGCCTCAAATCTGCTTCTAGGACAAGGACTCTCCTTCCGGTCATTTTACTGACGTAAAATGCCTGCAGTCCCGGCTCGCGGTTTTTGCCTTTCGTCGCTCGCGGGTGCGGCTCGCACCTCAAACAAAAACATCGCTCCGCCTTTCTCGTCCTTACGCACGCAAAGCAGTTTGCGTGCTGTCCCATAAAAATTTTTATCAAAATTTTTCCGGGACAAGGACTCGAACCTTGAATTAATGCTCCAGAGGCATCCGTGTTACCATTACACCATCCCGGATTAACAAGTATATTGTAGCATTTCAGCCCGCCCAGCGCAAGACTGCACACGAGCTGGATATAAAATTTGTTATACTAATGGGGCAGTATACAATTTAATCTGTTTTTGGAATTACAGCAAGGCTGTAAATGCTTTTAGCGGCGCTAAAAGCGATACTCAATCCAAAAGCAGTCGTGTTACGCACAGCCGGACCTCGAGACCCGGCTGTGCGGAGTGTTTGTCGTTTGCAAAAACGGCAAACCACGGCTGGTTGTTTGGAGATTGAGTATCCTTCAGGCAATTAGCCGTTTTTGTTGTATTTCAAGAGCAGAAAGGAGAAACGTATGAAATACAACAAACGGGCATTTACGCTCATTGAATTATTAGTGGTCGTACTCATCATTGGCATTTTGTCAGCCATTGCGCTGCCGCAGTATCAGACAGCCGTTCTTAAAAGTCGTTTTACCGGGATGATGCCTGTACTACGTGCAATTAAAGATGCCCAAGAGCGATATTATTTGGCGAACGGCAAATACGCCTTATATTTAGTAGATTTGGATGTCTCTTTGCCGGGTAATTGTACACAAGCAGAGGCGGGAAATTTATTTATCTGCGGGACAGAGTGGCGTTTAGATAATGGTGTGGCAAATGGAGATACAGCCATGGGCCAAATATCGTTCAGTTATTGCCCAGGCCACACAAGCACTTATGATGCATGCACAAACAATAGATATGCTTCTTTGATTTTTTACTTTGATCATCATCCCTACAAACCCGGACAGCATGAATGTGGTTACCGCAACAATAGCAGTATAGGGATAAAGGTATGCAAAGCATTTACAGGTTGGAATAGCGAGGATGAAAACTGAATACGAATTTTTGTTAGGAAAATTTGATTTTCACAGTCAAGCATACACAAGCCCTGGCTTTGCCTTTCGCGGCTTACGCACGCTCAAACAAAAACATCGCTCCGCCTTTCAAGTCCTGTCGCACACCCAGCAGTGGGTGTGCTTGGGCACAAAAATTTAGGCCCCGCTAACGCGAGGCCCAAATTTACTGCGCCCATCAGGACTTGAACCTGAAACCCACCGATTATGAGTCGGTTGCTCTAACCAATTGAGCTATAGGCGCTAAACTTATCTTTATTATAACAAATAAAAAGCCCGCGCGCGAAAAGCAACGCGGGCTTGGAAAAAATCTTTTTTACAGTATAATCAAGCGGATAGCCATGATAATTAAAATCAGCCCCGCGACAAATTCCACAATTTTGCTCACAATGCGTTTAGACGTTTTGGTACCCAAGCAGAATCCAAGCAGCGTCATCAAAAACGCAATGATAATTAAAAGAAGCACTTGCGGAAACCAGCTGTGGTTCATCAGCTCCAGCGCATATCCCACGAGGAAAAACTGCGAACCAGACACCAAAGCCACCCGCCACATTTTGTGATTATCGCCTGCTTCCGTTTCCTTAAAGCTGGGCGATTTTTCAATCGTTTCTAGCACATATTTTACGCCCAATAGGAACAAGAACGCAAACGCAATCCAATAATTAGCCGGCACAAAATAAGCGCGGAAGAAAATAATGCTAAAAATATAGCCGAGCGTAAAACACAGTGCGTTAACTCCGGCAAAAAGCAAAGCCAATTTGATAGAGAAAACGCTTTTTGTTTTTAGCTCCATATTCATGCTGGACATATTGGCCGTGACCATATTGTCCGTGCATAAACAAATAAAAATAATAATCATTGCAATCAAGCCCATAATCTCTCCTGTACAACCGGTATGTTTTTATCTTACCAAATTCCAAGTCCGCTGAATAGCATTTTTGTACCAATGGCTATCAGCACCAGCCCGCCCAACATTTCCATACGCTTGCCAAAACGCCTGCCCAGTAAATGCCCCAGCACAAATCCGCTGTAACTGGTAATCAGCACACACGCGCTCATGAGCCCCAGCGTCAGCCAAAAGCGCGCGTCTTCCAGAGAAAGTGCAATCCCAACCCCCAACGCATCCAAGCTGGTCGCTACCGCCAGCCCTATTACCACCCGCGCGGATAAATTGCGCCCTCGCTCTTGTGTTTCCGCTTCTGTCAACGCTTCATAAATCATTTTGGCCCCAATAAATACCAAAACACCAAACGCCACCCAAAAATCCCACTTGCCTACCACATTGTCCAGTGCTTCGCCACTCAACCACCCCGCGCTAATCATCACAATATGCGCTAGCACAAAAGTCAGCGAAACCCTCAACCGCTGCCACTGGGTAATGCGTCCGCGCGCGCCGCAGCCCCAGGCAATTGTCACGGCAAAATTGTCCATAGAAAGGCCCAGCGCAATAGCAAAAGTGGCTAAAATATTCATATAATTTATGATAGCATTTCCGATAGGGGTACACACAAATGGAATCTTTAAAAGAGTTGTATAAAATCGGCTGCGGGCCGTCCAGCAGCCACACCATGGGCCCGCGTAAAGCAGCAGACCAATTTAACAAACTATATCCGCAGGCGTCCTCTTTTCAAGTGACACTATACGGCTCTTTAGCCGCCACCGGCAAAGGACACTTAACCGACTATACGCTGCGCGAAGCTTTTTATCCCAAGCCGCTAGAAGTCACCTTTGACACCAAAACCGTTATGCCCAAACACCCCAACGCCTTGACGCTGCGCGCGTTGGACCAAGCGGGGCATATTATCGGGGAGAAAGTTGTTTACAGTATTGGCGGCGGCGCGATACGGGATGATGAAAATTTCGGCAAGCAAATTAATTCCATTTATCCGCATCACTCTATGGACGAAATTTTGCAGTACACGTCGGAAAAACGGATGCTGCTGTGGGAGTACGTAGAGGAATTTGAAGGCGAAGACATTTGGGAATATTTAGCGTTAGTGTGGGATAATATGAAGGACACCATGGCGCGCGGACTTAAAAAACGCGGGGTACTGCCCGGCTCTTTGAATTTAGAGTGCAAAGCCCAACGCTATTTATACAAGGCTGAAAATTCTCCGCAGTATTTGCGCCGCATGAATAATTTATTTTCCTATGCTTTGGCGTGTGCGGAAGAAAATGCTTCCGGCGGCATTGTAGTCACCGCACCCACGTGCGGCTCTTGCGGGGTAGTACCTGCCGTGTGCCGTATCGTACAAGAAATTTACGAATTTGAAGATAATACCATTATCCGTGCTTTAGCCACCGCCAGTTTATTTGGCAACATGGCCAAAGCCAATGCCTCTATCTCCGGCGCAGAAGTAGGCTGCCAGGGTGAAATCGGTGTGGCGTGTGCTATGGCTGCCGCCGCCACTTGCCAATTAGAAGGCGGCGACAATAAACGCATTGAATATGCCGCTGAGATGGGGCTAGAGCATCACTTGGGGCTGACGTGCGACCCAATAGACGGTCTGGTGCAAATCCCGTGTATTGAGCGCAACGCCCTAGCGGCCTCCCGCGCGTTAGATTGTGCTACATATGCCCTGATGTCCGACGGACACAACCGCGTTTCCTATGATGCGGTGCTGGCTACCATGATGCAAACCGGCAAGGACATGAACCAGGCTTACCGCGAAACCGCCCAAGGCGGCCTGGCGCAATTTTTCAAAGAAAAATTTTTAGGCAAGTAAGCCAATTTATCCAGCCCCTAATTTCCTATAATACATATATGGATAAAGATATGGGTGTCATGGTGGCTAAATCAGCCGGATTTTGCCCCGGTGTACAAAGTGCTATCAGTAAGGTGCTGGAGCTGGAAGCTTCCGGCAAGAAACCCGTATATACCTTGGGGCCTTTAATTCACAACCGCCAAGTGACCGATATGCTGGCGGCCAAGCAAATTACTTCAGTAGATAGCCCCGAACAAGCCACCGATAAATCCGGCGTGCTGGTCATACGCGCGCACGGTATTACGCCTGCTTTCCGTGAAGAAGTAATGCAAAGCGGCATGGAAGTGGTGGACGCCACCTGCCCGCTAGTCAAACACGCTGCGGAAGTGATTTCCACATATGCCGCACAAGGATATCACACCGTCATTGTGGGTGACGGCGGCCACGCGGAAGTGATTGGGCTGCTCGGTTGCACGCAAGGAAAAGGCGTGGTCGTTTCCGGCCCGGAAGAAGCCAAAGCACTCCCCCATTTTGACAAAGTAAATGTTGTATCGCAGACCACACAAAAAGAGAGCGTGTTCTTGGAAACGGCCGAAGTAATTAAGGCCAAAGCAGATGTCTGCCAGATTTCTAATACGATTTGCCACCCGACTAAACTGCGCCAAAGTGAAACCATGCAAATGGCTAAAAATGCAGACCTGGTAATTGTAATCGGCGGTAAGCATAGCGCAAACACCACGCGACTGGCACTTTTATGCCGGGAGCTGGCCCCGCAGGTCTTGCACATTGAAACAGAAAAAGATTTATCCCCCCAACAGGTACTGACGCCCAAGCAAATTTTTATTACCGCCGGAGCTTCCACGCCGAACTGGGTCATTAATCAAGTAGCCGATTGGGTGCGCCAAACGCGCCGCGAACATCAAAAAACGCAACAGGCAGACTAACTATTTTATAAGATAACAGTAGCACATTTTAATACACAGGGGAACGATATGAGCATTAAAAGAATTGGTATTTTAACAGCCGGCGGCGATTGCCCGGGCTTAAATGCAGTCGTGCGTGCGGTCAGCAAAAACGCGCTGCAACACGGCATTGAAGTGATTGGTTTTAAAAACGGCTTTGACGGCCTGGTGCGTAATGAGTTTATTCACATTACCGCGCAAACGGTGTCCGGCATTATTAACCGCGGCGGTACTATTTTAGGTTCCAGCAATATCGCTAACCCGTTTAAGTATACGCTCGCGCCGTTTGGCACGCCGGAAAATCCGCAAGATTTATCCTCTGTGGCTATGCACAATTTTAAAGAAAACGGCCTGGACGCCCTGATTGCCACCGGCGGTGACGGCACCTTGCACATGGCACATCAGTTTATTGAAATGGGTATGCCCATTGTCGGCGTTCCCAAAACCATTGATAATGACTTATGCGCCACCGACCAGACTTTCGGTTTTGATTCTGCGCTGTCCATTGTGACCGAAGCCATTGACCGCATCCACACCACCGCGCAGAGCCACCACCGCGTGATGATTATTGAAACCATGGGCCGTTATGCCGGGTGGATTGCCTTGCGCTCGGCGATTGCCGGCGGCGGTGACATTGTGCTTATTCCGGAAATCCCTTACAATGATGATGTGATTGTGGAGCAAATTTTGGCGCGCAAAAGCAAAGGCCGCACGTTTAGTATTATTGTAGCCGCCGAAGGTGCCAAAAATGAAGCTGGCGAGCAAACCGTCAGCCGTACAGTGGCGGGCAGCACCGATTCTATCCGCCTGGGCGGTATTGCCAATAAACTCAGCGACATGATTGAATCGCGCACGCACATTGAATCCCGCGCGTGCGTTTTGGGGCACACCCAGCGCGGCGGTACGCCGACTGCTTTTGACCGCTGGCTTTCCACTTTGTACGGCACAAAGGCACTGGACATGGTGCTGGAAGGCAAATTTGGCTACATGGCAGCCTTGCGCGGCTTTGCCATGACCGAGGTCAAAATTGCAGATGCCATTTCCAAACTAAAATTAGTGGACCCCAACGGGGCTGAAGTGCGCGCTGCTTTAGAAGCGGGCATGAGCTTTGGTTCGCGCCAAGTGGGCTAGAGGTATTTATGAGTGAAAATTTAGATGTATTATACGGCGTACACGCCGTCATGGAAGCATTAAAAAGCAAAAAGCGAAACGTCGTGCAATTATATGTAGCCGATAATAAGGCCGGACACCGCGGCATAGAAGAAATTATCCGCATGGCTAAGCGCAACAATGTCAAAATTGACCGCATGGATTTAAAAATGATGGACCGCTTGAGCAAGGGCGCCAATCACCAGGGCGTGCTGGCTAAAGCGCAGCCGGTGCGGCTTATGAAACTTTCCAATGCGATTTACGAAGCCGAAGGAAATAAAAAAGACTTATGGCTTGCCGTAGATGAAATGACCGACCCGCAAAACCTGGGCGCGATTATCCGCAGCGCGGCGTGTTTAGGGTTTTCCACCATTATCCTGCCGCAGCGGCGCACCGTCGGTTTGACGCCTGCGGTATATAAAGTGGCGTGCGGCGCGGTGGAAAATGTCAACATTGTAGAAGTAGCCAATTTATCTAATGCGCTGCTGGACCTGAAAGAGGAAGGCTTTTGGATTTACGGCGCGGATATGGACGGGCAGTCCATTACCAAAACCGAATATGCTTCCCCCGCCGTGCTGGTCATTGGCTCGGAAGGTACCGGCATACGCGAAAAAACAGCCGAGCATTGCGACCAAATTATTTCTATTCCGCAGAAACAACTGGGTAATGTGGACAGCTTAAATGCCTCTGCCGCGGCCAGCATTATCATGTATGATATGTTTGCCAAAGTACAGCTGAAGAAATAAAAATCTTGCTAATAAACATCCCCCCGCGAAGCGGGGGGTTTTTCACAATACGGGTAAAACCCTTGCCTACTAGCCTAGGGCTAAAAGCCCTTCTTAACGGCCTGCCACACGCGACTACCCCGCCGTT
>CAJOLM010000022.1 GCA_905235355.1 uncultured Elusimicrobiales bacterium | reverse complement strand
AAAGTATAAGCCGTTTTGTCTAATGCCAGCAATGTATCTTCAGCCTGTTTTTCATCAAAATCATCAGACAGTTTTTCTACCGACAAAACCTTTTGACGGCTATGGCGCATCGCACCTTTGGCGGTAATCAAGCCGATATTAACTCCCTCGGAAATCAATGCAACACGCTCCTCTGCGTTTGTATCGTCCAGCATATCACGTCCAAAAGCGGTATAGGGCACGTCCAGTCCGGCCAACTTGTAAATTGTAGGCACAATATCTAACTGTGATACTACATAATCTACCATGCGGGGCTGCAATAGTTTAGGCGCATAAATAACCAGAGGAATGCGAAATTTATTATATAAGGAATCTGAGCCTACCCCGCCGGATGTATGGTCGGCCACAAAGATAAATACCGTATTATCAAACCAACCTTCTGCCTGGGCACGTTTTAAGAACTCTCCAATAGACCAATCGGCGAAATATAAGGTGTTTTTAAATCCATCGCTCCACGTTTTATATTCGTATTTATCAAATTGAGCCAGGGTGCGGGCAAATGGGTCATGCGTTGTACCGGTAAACAACATACCCATAAAGTTTTTCTGTTTACGCTCTTGAATTTTATCTGCGCTAAACATAAAGCCGTCATAATCAAAGCCAAACGGCGCTTTACCCAAATACGGCAGGCGCTCTGTCATATCTTCCATACCATAACTGCCCATGCATCCTAAATACGAAGCCAACGCGCACATCCGGTAAGAATCACGGTGCGATGTTTGCGCAAAAAAGGTATTCCAACCGGCCTCTGCCAGCGCCCCGGGCAAACGGAAGAAACTGGTCAATTCTAGCCCATAGCCAAACATGGGTAACCCTGGCACCAGGGGCACACTTGCCAGCACTCCGGCAAAGCCGAAAATGCTACGTAGCCCGACGGCGTATGCATTGGTAAATGTCACGCCGTTTTTCACAATATCGTCAAATACAGGCGTTACACCAAAATTATTTCCGGACAGAGAATCCACGTAATAGGGGTGCCAGCCTTCTAGCAACACGATAAAGAAATTAAGGTCTTTTTTCTCATGCGCATTAATAGGAGCGCGCATGAGCGGATAATTTGGATTTACCACTTGTTCATCTTCTGCAATTAGCAGCTGCTGCGCCCGCGCCATTGCCTGATCTACCGGATAATCGCTCATAATATCCACCGCTCCTTTACGTCCCACCTGATAGGCAGTAAACACGCCGTTGAGCGTTAACGCCGCCGCCTCCGGAGAAGCTGCATACTGATAAACATCTGCTATGCCAATCGGTTTTCCAAAACCTAGATGTCCACGGATACCCAACATTATAAAACAAATACATACGATTAATTTAATCAGCTCGCCTTTGCCATAATACGGGTCAAATACATATTTGTATTTAAAAATTTTATGTGCAAAGAAACCAGCCGCACAAAACAAAAGAAATAAAATAAATAAAGGCAGCAACGCCTTAGTAAAAGCAAAACCCACGATAAAATTCCAATCGGCAGATATTTGTAAAATTTCTTCTGCAATATGGCGCTTTACGTAGGGGAAATAAATCAAATCGCCCACCAAAAAGCCCGCCATAATGATCAGCTCAGTCAGCATAAAAATGAAACAGTACTTCATATACCGCACGGAATTAACCGGCAAATTAAATAACAGTAGCACCGGGCCGATAAATAGCGCAATCACGCTGATATCAAAGCGTATCCCGTTTAAAAATGCGCTCCACACCTCGGCTGAAGTAAGCGAGGCAAACACATTGTGATACAAGATAAATAAAGCCAACCGAAACGCGGCAAACATCAATAGTGCCACTAGCACAATCGCAATTGACAATTTAATACGGAAATCACTTCTGCGGGGTTTTTTAATCCACATCTTATTCTGCCTCCGTAATTTGTAAATCTGTTTGCTGCAGCCGACGCGCTAAGGCAAGTAATTGTTTTTTGTCTGCTTCTGGCACAGAGGCATCATCCAGCAAAGCCGCCACCGTCGTTTGCGTGGGAACCAGGGTTTTGTTGAGCAAATTCAGGTGGCGCAAGAGCTGCACGGTTTTGTCTTTATCCGCAAAATCCAGCTGGCTGGTTTGCTTAAGTACTGCTTGAAATTTCCCGCCAAAGTGACGTTTAAAATTTAGCTTCTGCATCAGCGCAATAATCTCGGCACGCAGCTTTTTTTCCTCTTGTGTAAGCGCGCCCAAGCGATCTATTTTTTCTGATAACATTTCGCTGTCTGTTTTGGCTTCGGCCGGGGCCGCCGCAGCTGCTTTTGAAGCCGCACCTGACGACGGGATTTTGGCACCCCAACCGCTTGGTCCGTCATATTCCTTGCCGGTAAATACCGGGCAGATGTTGCGGTAATCACACCAGCGGCACTTGTTTTCATCAGGCGTGGGGGAAAACTTGCCCGCGCGGATATCATCTGCCACCCCCAGCACCCGCTGCCAAAACTCGTACATTTCTTTATCGTCGCTGCGTTCAAAAGTCATCTCTTGCAAAGAAGGCAAATGATAAAAACTCATCTGCTCTACGCGGATTTGTTTGATATCAGGCTCCACCTGTTGCACGAGCTTTAACACCATAGGACTGCTTTCAGCCACTTTTTGATACATCATCAGTTGGTCCGGTTCCCGTTGCACGGTCTTTCCGGTCTTATAATCTAAAATTTTGACGCGTCCCTCACCCAAATAATCAATGCGGTCCAAAATGCTGATTAAATTTAGCCCGTCCATATCCAGCGTACTTTTCATTTCTACGGACAAAGGGTGTACCAGGCTGTTGCCATGTTTGCCGTAATAGGCGCGGATAATGCGGCAGCCTTCCTCAAACCCTTGGGCTTCTTTCTCCATAGAAGCGTATCCTTTTTGGTCAAAAGAGGTAGCGTCCCAATGTTTTTTAAAAAGAGCTAATGCCTCTGCTTCCGTCGGAAACTTGGCAGTGGCGGGATTATAAATATACTCCATTACTTCATGCAATGCAGACCCAAAAGCAAAGTAATATTTGGGCTGTTCCGGCAGCATGTGAACATAGCGGAATTTATACTTTTGCGGACATTCTTTGTACATGCCCATTTTGGAATAAGAAAACGATAGACCTTTGGCCATAAAATCCTCTGGTAGTACACTTGGTTTTATTGTAGCATTTTTGAAGGCGTTGTATCGTACGCACGCGAACAATTGCGCAACCCGCACGAAAACAGTATAATAATTCCGTCCGTAAGTCTAGGAGAAATTATGACCCAATTTATCATTTATTTTGTAACTACTCTTGTGCTGCTGGCGGCAGCGGTAGGTATTATTATTTATAACCTTAAGCCAAAAGCCGGAACCTTGGACAGTGACAAACACGAGGCCTTACTGCGCGAAATACAAGATTTAAGCAATCAAGTCAAAACGCTGGATGTACAAAAGCAAATGTTAGAGCAAGAAAAAACCCAGCTGACCGAGGAGCGCGCCAATTTGGTCAAAGCCTGCGAAGTGCAATTTGAAAATATGGCCAATAAAATTTTTAACCAACAAAAGGAAGTGAACCGCACCGAAATTAGCCATTTATTAAATCCGCTTAATAAGCAGCTGGAAGATTTTTCGCTGCGCCAAGCCCAAGATAAAGCCAACCTAAACAATCAAATTGCCCGCGTGGTAGAGGCCAACGGCGAAATCAAAAATATCACCGATAATTTTGTGGGAGCTCTGTTACACAAGCCGCAATTTCGCGGAGAGTGGGGGGAAGAAGCCCTGCGCCAACTGCTTACGGATATGGGGCTGCGCGAAGGACAGCAGTTTTTCCAACAAGTGGTAGATGAAACCGATAAACGCCCGGATTTTATCGTCCTGCTGCCAAACAAACAAGCCGTCATCATTGATGCAAAAACCGTGTGGGATAAATATTATGAGTATATGCAGAGCCAAGACCAGGACCAAGCAGCCGAGCTGCTCAAAGACCATGTAAAAAACATCAAGAAAACTATTTCTGACTTGTCCACTAAAAAATACCGTAATGGCCTGCAGAAATTTTACAACTCGCTCAATGCCGCTATGCCGGATGAGCCGGTTAAACTGGTGCTTATGTTCGTAAATCCCGAAGCGGCACTTGCCAGTGCTATTGCAGAAGATGCGTCCATTATCCAGGAAGCACGAGAAAAAAACATTGCCCTTGTTAGTACGACCACACTCATTAGCACACTGCAAATTATTGAGTCGTTGTGGATTAATTACACCGTGCAGCAATCTAATGAAGAAATTAAAAATTTGGCAGAAAAAGTAGTGTTGGATTTAGGCCGTTTTGTCAGCCAATACCAGCAGCTTGGTAAACACTTGCAAAATGCACAAGATACATACGACCAATCTGTTTCTATCGTCGGCGAAACAAACAAAACAGGCATTTTGTTCACCGCCCAGCAGCTGGCTAATTTAGCTCCTACAGCCGACTTATCCAAAGCAGATAAAAAGGTACTTCGGGATACCGGCTTTGACGGTAGTAAAAAAACAGCAGACAATTAGACAAAAAAATATACCCCCATTCAGAATCGAACTGAAATCCCCTGCTTAGAAGGCAGGTGCTCTATCCATTGAGCTATGGGGGCAACAAACTTATTTTACAAAAAACATAAAATGCCCCGCAAGCGCGGGGTATTTTTAAGCTTTTTTGGGCCGGTTTTCAAGCCACTTTTTAGTTAGCAGTAACCCGATAGGAGTAATACACGCAATCAGCCCATAAATGAGCCACATCATGCCCGGATTTTGCGGCCCTGTTTTGGGGATAAAGTGAGCCAGCATCACGCCGGAATATAAACCCGTCGTAAATTTAGCCATAAACCACGGCAAATTAGCTATTCCCATATAAGCGCCCACCTGCCCGGTTGGAGCCAACCCGGCCACATATTCATACAAGCGCGAGGACCAGGCCGCTTCTCCAAAAGACCAAATAATCACATAGGCAATCAACATAGCCAGCGTGGTATGCGAGCCAACAAGTAAAAATGTAGTGGCTGCTGAAATACTGGTGCCGATAAGCAGCATTGTAAACACGCTGATTTTGCGTGTAAACATAGCAATCAGCGGCACAAAAATCACGATAATAAACGGATTAATCCCGTTAATCCACTCAAACTTAGCCGCTACTGCTTCCGGAAACACGCGGAACACATAGTCCGGTATCGTCAGAAATTGATGGGCAAATAAAGTCTGCACCGGCAGTAAAATAAACACGAACCACATCAGCCGCGCGTCACGAAACGGCATTTCTTTTAAGCGTTGCTTCCAGGTTTTCTTTTGATTGGCTTCTTCATCCACCACTGCCACACGGCATTGTTGTTCCACTTTCTTAGTAAACAAGGTTAAGTGCAAAAACAGCAGCACACCCGTAATAGCCGTACACGTCAAAAATACGCCCATAATGCCCCAGCCCAGGCCGTGAATATTGCCGATAAATTTTTCATCGGTGCGGATAAAGGGGGAAATAAAATTTTCGCACACAATGCCCAAATTCATAATCGCATAAATAAAACTAAAGGCAATGGCGGAAACTTTTGGATTAGTATATTCTTTGGCTCCTGCATACAAAGCAGGCTGCAAAATGCCGGACCCAAGCGCCATAATCAGCAGTGCCAGCCAAGACATAATGTATCCCACTTGCGGCAGCCCCATGCCTGACGGCACGGCGGCAAAACCAAGTAGCACACGTCCGACAAAAAGTAAAGTCAGCGCAATCCCTAATGCCCGGCGCACACCATATTTATCCGATACAAAACCGCCGCCAAACATAAACAGCGTTACTAGCCCGGTGAAGGTGGACACACTCATACCGGTCATAGCGTCACTCATGCCTACACTGCCACCCAGGAATAAAGTCAGCAACGTTAAAATACCAAAGTAGGCAATCCCATCGCCGAAATTGACCAGATTGACCAGCCAAAACGCGCGGGAGGAAGAAAAAATAATTTTAAGCTCTTGTTTAAGCGAGGTTTTTGCTTCAGGAGCATTGGTTTCTTTATTTTCCATAGTATTTATTATAAATTTTTTCGCTAGTTACTGCAGTATTTTTATACAGCAGCCCCGGGGATTTGCTACCATAGAAATATGACCCATATGTTAAAAACAGATTTGCAACGCCGTACCGAAGAAATCAAACGCTTAATCCTATCCGGCCAACCGTTTGAAGAAGCGCTTACCCGTTTGTACATAGAATTACAATTGCAGGCCAAACACCGCTGGCTGTTGCAGACTTATCAGCTGCTTTCCTTATATGTCCCGCCTGCTAAACAAGAGCGCTTGTGTCATCCTGCGCTGTTGCAGGCCAGTTTGCTTTTAAAAGATTATGCCATGGCTAAACGTCTGGCGAACATTTTGCAACGCCGCAATCCGTCCAACCCGGAAACGCGCAAATTAATGCTCGGGCTTACGGCTTATACAGAAAATACGTTGCCGGATTACACACCGCTAGCTACTTTAAGCAAATATGCCGCAAGTAACAAAAAATTTGCGCACAAATCCCGTGTCAAACATGAGCTGCCCATTTCGTGGGTAAAAAAAATGGCCCAACTATCCCCGGATGTATTAGAGCAGCTGAGCTATTACGACAAATGCAAACAATTACGCCGCGCCCCGAAAGCATACCGCCAAGTATTGCAAGATAGTTTTGACGAGCTACTGCTCAATTATTTATTTCAGCATGACCGCGCCGTCGTGGTGCTGGCAGGCTCTTTTTTGGAAATGCTGCTTATGCTGCATGCTTATCACACCTTGCATATACGCAAATTAACTTGTAAAGGAAAAGACAGCAAACTTGTTTTTAATTGCAGCTTGCATGAACTGATTGCATATTACTATAGCAAACAGCTCTTGCCGGAAAAAGCCCTGCGCCTGTGTCGTGCTGCCCGTATGCAACGCAATTATATTCATCCCGGTAAAGAAATAATGGAAAACCACCCACTATCGCCCACCGGTTCTCAAGTGTGTCTACTAGCGGTATTGGAAACGATAGATGCCTTGCTCAATACTCCCAAGCTCCGGCCCGCGCACTAGGCGTACTTGGTATAATATAGAATATGAAAATCAAACATCTTTTTTCCTTTGTACTACTGGAATTTATTTTATGGTGTGCGCTCTGTCTCATTTACTTCTTTGTGAGCGGATTTTATCCGTCTTGGACAGGGGCGCTCTTTACCACTTTGTTTATTCCTGGACAAATGTTTCTGTTTGCCACGGGATTGTTTGTATTGCTCGTGCTATGCCGTTTAATAGGCCCGCGCGCCGCTTCAGGCGCAGCCATAGGTTTTGGCTTTTTGTTTAACCTCGCGCTACTATTGGATATCTTTGTATATACCCAATACCGCTTTCATATCAGCATGGCCATGCTGCAGCTGTTCTTTGGCCCGGCCGGGCGGGAAATTTTTGTATTTCCGGCAAGCACTTATATACTATTGGGATTGAGCCTGATAATTATTTTTACTGCTACTTGGGGATTGACCAAATTAGCACGCCGTATAGAATTATCCGGCAAACAAATCGGCGTACTGACAATCCTTTTGTTTTTTACTTTTGCAGGCTACAACGGGATGTATGCGTGGGGAAAATTTATGCTTGTGCCATCCGTACTGACGCAAGTGCCCTATCTGCCGTGGGCCAACCCCATGAGCATGAACCGCCGCTTGCGCAAAATGGGTTTTGAGCCGAAAAGCGAACCCTACGAAACACCTCGCGCCGGAGCTTTAAATTATCCGCTAGCCCCGCTTACCTGCAAGGCCCAAAACAAGCCCAATATTTTGGTTATTTTGATTGATGCCTGGCGCGCCGATACCTTCACACCGCAAGTGATGCCGCACACATACGCCGCATACAAACAGGATAACGGCCTTTATTTTTCCGATCATCTCTCCGGCGGCAATGCCACAGAAGCCGGCGTATTTTCTCTTTTCTATTCCATGCCGTATGCGTATTGGGA
Source organism: uncultured Elusimicrobiales bacterium (assembly GCA_905235355.1). GTDB lineage: Bacteria > Elusimicrobiota > Elusimicrobia > Elusimicrobiales > Elusimicrobiaceae > Avelusimicrobium. Next base: position 4,469 of record CAJOLM010000022.1, on the reverse strand, counting down.
TAGCGTAACAGGCGCCAAAATCCGCCCGGTTTTGATGCAAGAATTAGCCGATCGGGGATACCAATTTGGCATTTATGCCAGCTCCCGCTTAAACAGCCCGGAATTTAACCAAAATGTTTTTGCGGGGATTGATAATTTGCGTATTTCTTCCAAAGGAGAAACAAAAGCAGAACGTGACGCAGATGCCCAAAAAGATTTTTTGCACTTTTTGGATAACCGCGATAAAAGTAAGCCTTTCTTTGGCTTCTTATTTTATGACGCGGCACATGGAATGGAAGTACCGGCTGCTTATCCCGGTCCGTTTACCCCGCAAGCAAATGATGTAATGAACTATTTACTGTTAACTAAAAATACAGACCCGACCCCTTATTTAAACCGCTATAAAAATTCCGTGCATTATATAGACAGCCTGCTCGCGCAAGTATTTGCACGTCTGAAAAAAGAGGGATTGGATAAAAACACCATTATCGTTTTAACAGGAGACCATGGTCAAGAAGTCAATGACACGCGCCATAATTTCTGGGGGCATAACAGCAATTTTGCCAAGTATCAAACACGCGTGCCGCTTCTGGTATGGTGGCCCGGTAAAAAAGGACAGCAAGCCACACGCCGCACCGCCCATTATGATGTAGTTCCAGCGTTGCTGACACACGCGCTGGGCTGCACCAATCCAGCGGCAGATTACAGTTCCGGCACCGATTTATTTGACCCGACTCCGCGCCCGTGGACCATTATTTCCAGTTACACCAACAAGGCCGTGCAAGAAGGGGACAAAATATCTGTTCTTAACAATTACGGCGGTATGACCACTTATGACGAAGATTTTATTCCGCAAAACACCCCGGTCAGTGCCCGGGCCTTGGGGGAAAGCTTACAAGAATTTAGTCATTTTTATAAATAACTTTTTTATAAAAAAATGCTATAGTATTTCTGTTGGATTATTTTATAGGAGGAAGGGAAATGTTTAATACGTATTTCATTGATGTGATTAAAAATCATTATGTGGATTTTGCAGGCCGTGCCACCCGTAAACAATTTTGGTTGTTTACGTTGTTTAATGTCATTATCGCCTTTGTATTGAGCTGGTTGGGGTCCATGGAAAACACTGTAGGTACTATCTTTACAGTACTCTATGTGTTGTATGCTTTGGCTCTGTTACTCCCTAACTTAGCTATCTCTATCCGCCGCTTGCACGACATTGGCCGCAGCGGTTGGTGGTACTTGCTCAACTTCGTACCGTTTATCGGCTGGATTATCCTGCTGGTATTTTACGTATTGCCGAGCAAAAAATAAATCTTTCTGTCAAACGCCCGCTCCGGCGGGCGTTTTCTTGTGTCATGAAAACAATTTGCCGCCTTTTCATTTTACTCATTGTATGTTCGCTACTTTATACCACAGCCATGTACGGCTATGTGTGGATGAAAATGCGTCCGCTTACGCCACTGACGGCCCCGGTGGAAATTACTTCTTTAGCTACGCGCCCGCAAGTGAAAACAATTCACGCGGTTAATTCCGCGCGCCGCGCCCAAGCCAAACAAAACCGCTACGACGGCGTGGAAATAGATATTAACCGCAAAGACGGACAATTAGTCGCCGCTCACGACCCGTCTCGTTTTGACAAAGCTGTTCCGTTAGAAACTATTTTTGCCGCCCTGGAAAAACCCGAAAGCAAAACTTTTTGGCTGGATTTAAAAATAAATCTCACACAGGACGAAATCAATTACATCAAGGATTTAGCCCGTCGCTATCATATCAATCCGCGGCGCATTTTATTTGAAACAAGCGCCGGCCCACAAGCGGATTTATTAAATGCCAACGGCCTGACTATTTTGCTGCAACTACCGAGCGAATTTATAGAAGATGCAGGCAACGCTCAAAAGCGCGCACAGCTCAATGCACAGTTAGAGGAGCTATTGCGCCGATACCAACCCTTTGCCATTTCCGCCAGTTTGGGAAAATATCCGTATTTAAAAACTTATTTCCCGCATTATAACAAGGCGATTTATTCCTCTACTACCGTGCGGCCAAGCCTGAAAAAATACTTCTTAGCCCGCGCGATTATGCAGGACCCTACCGTACAGGTATGGATGCAAGACGAATATACATTTTTACCTTTCTAGGAGCGTAAACAAATGAGCAAAACTTCTCACCACTATTTCCGCAAAGGGCTGATAATCCTAGGGATTTTGGTCTTGCTTGCCTCCGCGTACAGCGGGGGGGCATACCTATATGTTTTAGGACATTTGCGCGATATACAGCCCGTTACAGAGCCGAGCCAGGCTGCCGCTCCTACCACCTGGCGGCCCGAAGTGTTTTCTTATATTCACCAGACCAATGAGCGTCAGCGTATGCTGACCAAATCGCGCCGCTATCAGGGTTTTGAAATTGACACATTTACAGAGCCGGGCAAGCGCGAAATCCGCGTGGCGCATGACAAGCGGCAATTTCCTAATCAAATGACCTTGCAGGCGGTTTTTGCCACGCCCAAGGACCCGCAGCACGCCTATTTTTGGATTGATATGAAAACGTCTCTTACGCAGCAGCAAATTGACGACGTAAAAGAAATTGCGCGCGTGAGCGGCGTCCCGCTTCAAAATTTAATTTTTGAGCCGCCCTATACAGACGACGCCCAGGCCAAGCTGCTCGTGAAAAACGGCCTAAATGTCATTTTATTTATTACCGGATTTGAAAAGGATATGACGCCGCAGCAAATCGCCGAACTCGTGGCCAAAACGCAAAAACGCATTGACCAAATTAAGCCCCTGGCTATCTCCAGCGGCATGGGGATTTATCCGTATTTAAAAGCGTATTTCCCCAATTATTACAAGGCCATTTGCTACAATACCACCAAGCGCCCGAGCCTGAAAAAATATTTTATGCGCCGGGAACTACCCAAGCACGACCCGACGGTCATTATGCTGCTTAACGACGAATATAACTGGGATAATTTTTAGGAGAGAATATGCCGACTACCACCATTACCCGCGCCCAAGCGTGGGACTTACTGAAAAAATATAATGAGGAGCCCTTTCACTTGCAGCACGCGCTGACAGTGGAAGCGGTCATGGGATATTTTGCCGATAAACTCGGCTACGGGGCAGACAAAGAATTTTGGTCCTTGTGCGGCTTACTACACGACATAGATTTTGAAAAATATCCGCAAGAGCATTGTAAAAAAGCACCGGAACTACTAGCGGAAATTAATGCGGGGGAAGAACTGACCCGCGCCGTTTGCTCGCACGGATACGGCTTGTGCGCAGACATTAAGCCCGAGCATGAAATGGAAAAGATTTTATTTGCTACCGACGAGCTGACCGGGCTTATCGGTGCGGCAGCGCGGATGCGCCCGTCCAAAAGCACGCAGGATATGGAGCTGTCCAGCCTCAAGAAAAAATTTAAAGATAAAAAGTTTGCCGCCGGCTGCTCGCGTGATGTTATCCGCCAGGGCGCAGAAATGCTGGGCTGGGAATTAGACAAACTGTTAGATGAAACCCTGCAAGCCATGCGCGCTACAGAGAATAAAGTTTAACAAATGAAGTACCGCTCGGCTTCCAATCCTCGTAAGAGGTTGTGCCACCCATACTTTTACATATCTTCTCTGCTAGCGTGGATTTCTCAAAAGCAATACAGTGTCCTGGTCTTCCGCCGGATTGTCCCAAATAAAGATAAAGTCGTGTATTGCAAACGTCAGTATCCACATGAGGGAACTGGGCATCGGACGATTCATATCGAATGCTCTGATCTCCAAAACTCCATCGTGTTCCCGTAGTATTTACAGTCCATCCGGACGGAGCGGCTATATCCAGGTCTGTCAATTTGGGGGCATAACTACCATTAGCCAATTTGTAGCGTTCTTGAGCATCCCAAACCGAACGCGCTAATACCTGTAAATTTGCCTGTTTAGAGCGGCATACGCTAACCTGGTATTGCGGCAGCGCGATAGCGGCAAGGATACCGATAATAAGGACGACAACTAATAACTCTATTAGCGTAAACGCACGCGTGCTGTTATCAAATAAAGCAGCCATCCCCGAAATTTGTAACCCAAGATCTTCCACGCTCCGTTGTTTTCGCACAACACGACCACGGCATGCGTTGAAGATTCCCGATAAAGACACTCGGGAATGGTTCTTATTTTTATTTACTTGTTCCATATTCTTTTCTCCTTTCATTTAATGTGTCGTGCTGAGAGGTTTCTGCTCAGCACCTCAATCGCTTTTTCAAGGCAGAGATCCTGAGCAAAAACACCTCAGGATGACATTTTTATTTAGTCCATACCCCTGTATTGTATCAAAAAAAAAAAACAAGTCAAGCCCTTTTTTTATCTGCCATTTTCCGACCAAAAAACAACAAAAAACCCCGCACAAAGCGGGGGGATAAAACACAAATAATTGATACACGCTTACAGATTTTTTTCTAGCGCAGCAAAAAACTCCGTCGCTTTTTGCGGCACATATTCATCTGTAATA
>CAJOLM010000021.1 GCA_905235355.1 uncultured Elusimicrobiales bacterium | reverse complement strand
TACCACATTTACGACATACTTTTTTATCATACCTGTCTCCAAAAATAATATTAAATCATTTCTAGGACCGTATTACCAACAAAAAGTTCTATTAGGCCGGATTTATATATTACATAAAATCACGTGATACATCCGTTCCCGCACATACCGTTTTATGTACAGAACGCGCTGCAAGCGGCGCAGTTTTTGATAAAGAACGAGGAGATTATTGCCAAAAAATATTTGCTGCATCACATCTTAGTTTCTCACAAAGTATCTTACACATATTCAGTCTACCATAGAATAAACGTACAACTAAAAACAGGACAAATTTTCATTTGTCCTGTTTTTTATAAACTAGTTTGTGTTTAGTGCAACCCGAGTTTACACTCGTGGTCTTTTTCAAACTTTTCAACGGCTGTTTTTTCGCGGTCTTTATATTCGCCGGTGCGGCGGATCAGCTCGTCAAAGTCAATCGTGCGCGCCGGGAACATCGGGCCGTCCACACACGCAAAGCGCACTTTGCCTTCCACGCTTACGCGGCAGCCGCCACACATACCCGTGCCGTCTAACATAATCGGGTTCAAGCTGGCGTACGGCTCAATGCCCAGCTCTACCATGAGTTTAGACGTAAATTTCATCATCGGAATAGGCCCAATAACAAAGCCGGCCTGGATTTTTTCGCCGCCTTCCACGCAAGCTTTTAAGGTATCGGTCACCATGCCTTTTTGACCGTAAGAGCCGTCGTCCGTGCAGCAGATAGTCACGTCAGAGGCCGCTTTCATTTCTTCTTCCAAAATAATCAGGCTCTTGGTGCGCGCGCCCAAAATGGAAATCACTTTGTTGCCCGCGGCTTTGAGTGCTTTGGCAATCGGATACACTTCGGCAATACCCACACCGCCGCCAATGACCGCCACCGTGCCGTATTTTTTGGTATCTACGGCAGTACCCAAGGGGCCCAAAATGTTCAAGAAACAATCACCTTGTTTCATGGAGTTAAACATAAAGGTAGATTTGCCGATAGATTGGATAATCACGGTAATCGTTCCTTTTTGCGCGTCCCAATCCACCAAGGTAACGGGCACCCGTTCGCCGCCGTCGCGGCCGCGCAAAATAACAAATTGCCCGGCTTTGGCAGATTTAGCCACCAGCGGTTTGTAAATCACGAACTTCATGACTACTTCGTTTAATTGTTCTTTGACTAAAATTTCGTTTTCTTGCATATTATTTGCCCTCCAAATAGGCATTGATTTTTTGGGCAGCTTCAATGCCGTCTTTCATGGCAAGCAGTACCGTTGCCCCGCCGCGGATAATATCCCCGCCGGCAAATACGCCCGGCAGAGAGGTTTTGCCTTGCTCGTCTAGAGCAATAACACCGCGTTCGGTTACTTTCAAATCCGGCGTGGTTTTGGAAATCGTCGGGTTCGGGCGCTGACCGATAGCAATAATAATGGTATCAGCCGGCATGACAAAGTCTGACCCCGCAATTTCCACCGGGCGGCGACGGCCTTTAGCATCCGGCTCGCCCAGTTCGTTGCGCGTAAAGCGCAGCCCGGTCACGTGTTTGTTTTCGTCTAAAACAACTTCCTTCGGAGTGACTAAATATTCAAATCTCACGCCTTCTTCCTGCGCGTGTTCCACTTCTGCCACACGGGCCGGCATTTCTTCGCGGCTGCGGCGGTAAGCAATCGTCACCGTTTCCGGCTGCAAGCGCATGGCGCAGCGGGCTGCGTCCATGGCACTGTTTCCGCCGCCTAATACGATCACGTGTTTGCCTACTTTAATCGGAGTATCCGTCTCCGGGAATTTGTAGGCTTGCATCAGATTAATGCGGGTTAAAAACTCATTGGCACTATATACACCCACGCCGTTTTCGCCCGGGATACCCAACATCATGGGCAGCCCCGCGCCGGAGCCGATATATACCGCGTCATATTCTTTGCGCAGCTCGTCTAATTTAATAGTCGCGCCCACCAACACGTCCGTGTGGAATTTGACGCCCATGGCTTGTACGGTTTCCACTTCTTTGTTAATCACTTCGCGCGGCAAGCGGAAGGACGGAATCCCATAGCGCAGCACCCCGCCGTAAGCGTGCAAGGCTTCCAGCACAGTTACGTCATGCCCGGCGCGGCGCAGTTCGGCAGCACACGCCAAAGAGGACGGACCGGAGCCGATACACACTACTTTTTTACCCGTAGCAGCCGCCGGGGTAGGGGCTTTGAGCACGCCTTCGGCGCGCGCGGTATCAGCGGTAAAACGTTCCAAGCCGCCGATGTTCACAGAGCCGAATTTGGCCTTTAATACACAATGGCCTTCGCAATGTTTTTCCTGCGGGCACACACGGCCGCAAATGGCCGGTAGCAGGCTGGTTTTCATAATTTCGGAAGCGGCTTTTTCAATATTGCCTTCTTTGACAGCGGCAATAAAATCCGGAATATGTACTCCCACCGGGCAGGAATTTTGGCACGGATGCGTCGGGCAGTGCAAGCAGCGGTCTGCCTCTTTTTGTGCTTCTTCCTTGGTAAAAGTATGTGCTACTTCGTCAAAGTTTTTCCGACGAACAGCAGGGTCTTGTTGGTGGCCGTTATTACGCGGCGTGGACGGATTGGGCATAAGTTACACACTCCTAATATAAAAAATACCTGGTAAAAATGAAAATTATCAGTTATATTTATTATAACATTTGTTATAAAATATAGTATATGGACAAGGAGGAGACAAACTATGTGTTCTAAATGCAATTCACTGGCAACATTTATTTTAGGTGCGCTTATCGGCGCAGCGGCGGGTATTTTGTATGCACCGGCTAAAGGGGACACCACCCGCAAAAAACTGAAAAAATGGGCTAAAGAGACCTATAAAGAAGAAGCGGAAGAATGGGCAGACCGCGCCGCCGAATTAAAAGGCAAGGTATTAGACCATACCGCTGAACTGCGCGAAAAAATTGCGGGCCGCGCCGCTGACGTAAAAGAGCGCGCGGGGGAAATTAAAGACAAAATTTCCGCCAAGGCTGACGAACTCAAACACCAAGCTTTAGAAAAAACCGAGGATTTACGCTCCGCTGCCGCCGACGGACTGGAAAAAGCAGCTAAAAAACTTCGCTAATTTTCACGCTTGCACGCTAAAACGCCGCAGATATTCTCTGCGGCGTTTTTATGTGATGTGTTCCCCAGGCTCTCGCCCCCACATCTCTCCATGACAAATCCACACGCTCTTTAGGACAGGGCAAGTAAAACCTTTTCTGCTGTCTCGTACAGAAAATTTAATTTTTGCTTTAAATTTTCCCCCTGCACTAAATAAGAGCCTACCTGTTTAATATCATGCTCTTTATCTTGTTTGGGATAATAGCAGTTTGACTCTACGGCCACACCTTTTTCGGTCAATGCAGCCGCACAGGTGGTGGTGACTGTCTTGCAGGTCCAACTTTTGCGCACTCGGACACGCTCATGTTGTGGCCCCACGCGGCGACGGGATACCACTACTTCGCATTTTTCCCACTCCGTCACTACTTGTGGCAAATGAGCCTGGTATTTCTGGCGCGCAACTAACGTTTGCTGTTCCAACGCCTTGGCTAACGCCTTGATAAAACTTCTGCTGTGATCGTGCCACAACGGTACTGCAGCAAAAGACAGCTGGCTAGATGCTAGCAGCAAAACAAATAAAGACAGTTTGATTAATTTTGTATGCATAATTTCTCCTTTGATATTACTATTATAGCAAAAGTTAGTGATAACTAACAAATAAATTTAGTTTTACCTAACTTTTCTGTTTAATATCCTATATGATTTGTAAGGAGAAGATGATTAGTACACCATCCAACTGACAGCCCCTGCCAGCACGAGGAGCAAAATGGGGTGGATTTTGGCGTAGCGCAAAAGTACAAACGCGCCCGCAAAGAAAAGCACGCTGCTAAAACCGACAAAGTTTTGCTTGTCACACAGCACCAGCGCGGCGGCCGCAATTAGGCCGATAATCGCCGGGCGCAGCCCTTTAAATACCGCTTGCACGGAGTCATTTTCCCGGTGTTTTAAAAAATAATTGGCTAGCAGTATCATGATAAAAAGCGACGGCAAACATACCGCCAACGTCGCCAGTGCGGCCCCCCACGCGCTGCCGGTGGCGGCATATCCGCTATACGTAGCCATATTAATCCCGACGGGCCCGGGCGTCATTTGGCTCACAGCCACAATGTCTGTAAATTCCGCATTGGTCAGCCACGCGTGTTTGAACACCACTTCATTTTGAATAAAAGAAATCATGGGGTATCCGCCGCCAAAATTAAACAGGCCGATTTTGAAAAATGTGCAGAAAACAGAAAAATATAAATTCATTTTTTCCCCCTGCAACACAGCCAACCGCCCGCGCCTGCCGCCAGCACCACATACACAGGTGACACGTGTCCCAGCCACACCGCCAACGCACACACCGCAGGCAGCCAGGCATTTTTCCACGTCACGCCTGCGGCTTTACTTAAGCGCAATACCGGCAGCGCAATAAGTGCCACCACCGCCGGACGTATCCCTTTAAAAATGCGCTCTACCGTCGGGTTTGTACGAAAGTCATGAAAGAATAGGGCAATCAGCAGGATAATAACAAAAGACGGCAGTACCGCCCCCAACGCCGCGCAAACAGCCCCCGGCACGCCCGCCAGTTTATACCCGGTAAATACCGCCATATTCACCGCTAAAATGCCGGGCGCGGCTTGGGCAAGGGCGGTCAAATCCAAAAAATCTTTTTTATTAATCCAGCGGCGGCGCACGGTGATTTCCGTTTCAATTAGCGGCAGCATGGCATAGCCGCCTCCTAAGGTAAACAGGCCGATTTTAGCAAAAATGAAAAAGAGTTCTGCGCAGCGTTTCATGCCTATATTGTAGCAGTTTGCGCATTTTCTATCGCGGTAAAAGAGGGTTATTTAAAATCAAAAAGAGAAGATACCGATAGGTGCAACCCGTTCGGCAATTACCGCTCAAGCTTGTGCAAGCTAAATATTTTGTAAGCAAAAACCCCGCCGAAAGACGGGGTTTTTATTTCTACTTTTCCAAACAAATTATTTTATCCGGCCTTCTTCTTTTAGATACACCACAATGCCTTTGCCAATGCCTTCGCCCATGCGTTTTTGCGCGGCTTTGTTATTAAGGCGCGCGCGGTCTTTAGCACTGCTGATGTAGCCCATTTCCACCAAAATAGCCGGCGATTGCACCCCGCGCAGCACATAAAAGTTAGCTTGTTTGACGGCATTTTTTTGATTGACCGCAATGCCAATACCCGGCTCTTTATACACATAATTGCGCACGTGGCTAGCCAGCTTGGAGCTTTCGTTCATGTACTCATTTTTTGCCAGCGACTGCAACAATTTGTCCACAAAGCTGTAATGCGTTTCTTCGTATTGCAAGGCTTCGTTTTCAAATTCCGCGATTTCCGCCGCGTCTTTATCCGTCGGTTTTTCAGAACGGAAATACACTTCAAATCCGTTAGCCGTGCCGGATTTGGCAGCGTTGGTATGCACGGAAACAAACAAATCTGCCTGGTAATCATTAGCCATTTTGCTGCGGCCGCCCAACGTCACAAACGTATCATCCGTGCGCGTGAGCTTGACGTCAAAACCCTGCTTTTTAAGATAATTGTATAAATGCTTGGCGACCGTTAAATTTAAATCTTTTTCGCGTGAGCTGCCTTTGCGTGATGCCCCGGGGTCCTTGCCGCCATGGCCCGGGTCAATGACAATGCGTATATCGCTTTTGGCACTCATGGTGGGCAGCGGAGCTGCGCTAATGGTGGTAGTGGGAGCCGCGGGTTTGAGTACAGGCGTTGCAGCGGTTATTGCCGAAGTTTCCTCGTCCATTACAGACGGATTTAAATCCAGCTCTTCCGCATCTTCTTCGCCTGCCACCGCAGCCACACTACTCGCTGCCGGAGCTTGCACAGCCGGCAACGCTTTGGCAGATATGTTTAGCACCAGCATACCGTTTTCTTCTGCCATATTCCACACTTTGCCTTGTGTACCCAGCACCACTTTCAGCACCGCTTCCCGGCCGGATTGTGTGAGCGTAAAAGAGCGGATAAAACTATCTTTGGGCCGCTGGCTCACATCACGCTTAATCAGCGTATTGGGGAAGGTGACTTGGACGGTGTGTTTGTTGGGTTGGTTAGCATGAAAGGTGACATTACCCACCCGCATCAACTGGATTTTATCGTAATTCACGTTTTGGGCTATGGACGAAAAAGCCAGCGAAAAATTCTTTTCCACTATCAGTGTATTTTTTTCAAAAGTAATTTGGCGGTCTAATGCTTTTTGCACTTGCGGCAACATAAAAAATTGCACCGGCGCATATAGTTTACCGCCGCTCACGATTACTTCTGCGTTTAGCGGAACTGTTACCCCATTAATGATAACTTCTTTCAGCGGCGCGCTTAAAATGGCATACATCCCCGGGAAAGCCACTTTGATTTGTTTAGACTCGGAAAAAATTTCCACTGTGCCGCCCAGTTTTTTGGTGGTAGCTACCGCATCTACCAAAATATGCCCCCCGACTTGCATAGAGGTCACGGTTCCTTTGTCTTTGCCCAAAATTTGCACAGTGGCTTTACCCTGCGCGTAGGCAGGGGCCGAGATACAAAGCAAAGCAAGCAGCAGAAGCAGTAGTTTTTTCATGATAGCAGCACCGCGCAGGCGTAAACCTGCGCGGTATATCGGTTTACTCTAACACAATTTTGTAATCTTCCCACGCCAGTTGCGGGTCCGATTGGATTTTGAGCGAGCGGTGTATGTTCTCTTCAATATCAGCTTGTTTAGCTTTCACCGCTTCAGCCAGTGTCGGATGCAAAACAACGCGCAAATTTCCGCCCGGACGGCCACTCGTCAAATCATAAATTTCACGCTGAATTTTAATGCGCATACTCTCAGCTGACAACACCCGGCCGGAGCCATGGCATTGCGGACATTCCTCGCTGATAAAGCTGCCCGTGCTTTCGCGTTTGCGCTCGCGCGTCATTTCCACTAGTCCCAGGCGCGTAATCGGCAAAATGCGGATTTTGGCGCGGTCTCCGCGCACGGCATTAGACAACGCCTCTACTACGCGGTGACGGCTGGAGGCTTTGCGCATATCAATAAAGTCAATAACGATAATCCCGCCGATATTGCGCAAACGCAACTGGTGCGCAATTTCTTGCGCGGCTTCAATATTGGTTTGCGTAACGGTTTCTTCTTGCGATTTATTGCCGGTAAATTTCCCGGTGTTTACGTCAATAGCGCACAAAGATTCGGCCTCTTGGATAATGATACTGCCGCCGTTAGGAAGTGGCAATTTGATTTTGCGCAAATTATCAATTTCGTTTTCAATGCCGTATGCTTCAAAAATCGGCGTTTTGCCTTTGTAGAGTTTTACGCGGTTCTCTAATTCCGGCGAATTTTTCTTTACAAAATCCAACACACGCTCATAATCTTTTTGATTGTCCAGCAAGTACACTTTGGCATTTTCGCTCAGCACGTCGCGCGCGACTTGCAGCACTGCGTCCATATCTTCGTGCAACAATGCCGGAGACGGCAGCGTTTCAAATTTCTTCATAATGGACTGCCATTGGCGGTACAGGTATTTGATTTCCCGCTCCAACTCGTCCTTGGTGGCTTCTTCCGCTTCCGTGCGGACAATGCAGCCCATGCCGTTTAAATATTTGGCAGCCAGGTCTTGCATAATATCATTGAGTTTGTGTCTGGCTTCGCTGTCTTCAATATTTTTGGAAACACCGACAAAACTTTGATGCGGCGTCAGCACTAAATAGCGGCCCGGCAAGGTTACGTCCATTGTTACTTTCATGCCTTTGGTGCCGATAGCATCTTTAACGACCTGCACCATAATTTGCTGACCTTTTTTGAGTGCTTTTTCAATATTTTTGCGGTCTGCGCCCAAGATATCGGAAATATACAAATACGCATTTTTATCATATCCGATATTGGCAAACGCACTGGAAATGCCCGGCAACACATTTTCTACCGTAGCTTTATAAATATTGCCCACGATATTAAGCGAGCCGCGGCGTTCCCACATCAGCTCATTGATGCGGTCATTTTCTAAAATAGCAATGCGGGTTTCTTCAAAAGAGGTGTTTACAATAACCTCTACTTTAGGTGCTTCTTCTTCAGTTTTGTTCATACTTCAAATCCTTGGCTATATAATAGCGTGCAGCTCCCCGGCTGCGTCGCGCCAATATAGCGCTTCTCTGGTAAATTTAATATGGTCCAACGTAAACGCTGTGCTTGCCGGTACCGCGATATTTAACCACGCGGCTACCAAATGCTCGGGCTTAGCCATTTGATCCCCCAAGCGTTGCAAGAGCAGCTCCAATCTGTCCGGACGCGGTTGCGTGACTCGCAGCAAAAACGGCTTTATATCTTGCTGCACGGTTAGCCCGTTGGGTGCTTCCCGACAGACGTACACCTGTTTGGCAGCAAAAAATTCTTCTGCTGCCCGGCGCAGGGCGTACTGCGCAAAATTGCCTTCCACACCGTACTGCACAACATCCGCCAAATGGCTTACGGAGGGCAACGCATACGGCACACGCCGCACGCGTAAAACGCGTACTCCGTCCGGGGCGGACTTACTGAGTGCGGCCTGCGCGTCAGCTTCTTTGACAGGAGCTGAAAAATACAGATCCGCTATTTCTCCCAGGCTGTATTGCTTATATCCCAAAGCGGGACCATAAGCCAACCGGGGCCAATTTTTATTTACTTTTGCAGGCTCAAACGGCAGCCCGCTGGCGAGAACCATCTCGCGCAAAGCGTCAAAAATGCGTTGGTGGTCCCACAAACCGGACACACTAAACACTATACGCATTTTATAAATTTTTGGGGCTTCTATCATACCCTTTTCCACTTAAGCGGAGATAATCCGCCGCGCATACACCGATTGCGCCACCCCCAATGCCAACATACTAGACACCAAATTAGACCCACCGTACGATATAAACGGCAGCGGAATCCCCGCCACCGGGAACAAACCAATAAGCATACCAAAGTTAATAAGCATATAGGTCAAAAACATACCAAAAATACCGCCACATACCAAATAACCGTACCTGTCACTAGACAAATAGGCAATCAACGCAATCCGCCACAAAATTAGCAAGTACAGCCCCAGCACCAGCAGCGTTCCCCAGAGGCCTAATTCTTCACCCACAACAGCTAAAATAAAATCCGTATGTTTTTCCGGCACGAATCCAAGACGCGATTGGGTACCCGAAAAAAGCCCTTTTCCCCACACACCGCCGGAACCCATGGCAATTTGCGCTTGCAGCACATTGTAAGACGCTCCTTGTGGGTCGGATTGCGGAGCCAAAAACGCTTCCACGCGTTTGCGCTGATACGGCTTCATCTGATGATCTACAAATATACCTGCAAAAAATCCGGCAAGCACTACCAATATGGCTAAAATAACGTAAAAAGGCGGTACCAAAATACGCCATTGTTTTAAGAACCACCATACTCCGTAGCCGAGCAAAAATACAAACCCCACAAATCCTGCTATGTATAACGGTTGGGAAGAAAGTTTAAAAAACGTGCTTAAGAGCCAATATGCCTGCAAATCCGGATGTAAATACAAATACGTCCAAGAAATGGTAAAAAATCCGGCCACTGCCGCAAAGACAGCTATCAGCGCCAGGTAAAACACATTTACCCCTGCACAATATAACAGCACTAGCAGGGCAGGAAAAGTAATGACGATAGATGAAAAATCCGGCTGCAACATAATAAGCCCAAACACCGGAGCCACCAATATCCCTAATAAAATTAACGTGCGCGTATCACTGATATTTCGGCCTTGTCTGTCCAAAAAAGCCGCCGATACCAGCAGCACCAGCACGCGGCACAATTCTGCCGGTTGAAAAGAGAAAAAAGGAAGCACAAACCAAGATTTACTGCCGCGCTGATAAGTGCCAAAAAGCAAGACACCGATTAAGAGTGCTAAAATAAATCCGTATAAAGGTTTCCATTGTTCATTAAAAATTTGATAATTAAAACGACTTGCCGCCAAAAAAGCAATAAACCCAATCGGTAATGCAATCAAGTGAGTACGCACCACCGCATTGGAAAAGCTTAATATATTTACCGCAGACATCACACACAAAGCACCCAATAACACTAGTCCTGTCATAGCCCCAAACAAGGCCCAGTCTGTTTTGTTTTTATGTGTAATGCGTGTATTATATGCCATACCTTACGCTCCTGCCTTAGAAGATTGGGAGATGTCTTCCGTGGGTGTATCCATTTCAAAATAAGCCTGTATCATTTTTTTAGCAATCGGACCGGCGGCTACCGCTCCACTCTTGCCAAATTCCACAAATACTGCCACGGCTATTTCGGGTTCTTGGCCTTTCCGCGCGGCAAATGCTAAAAACCAACCATGGTCTTCTCCATGCGGGTTTTGGGCAGTTCCTGTTTTACCATATACGTCTAACCCGGCGATTTTGGCTCGACGGGCAGTACCTGTATTTACCGTATACTTTAAAGCATCAAAAACCAAATCCCATGTGACATCCTGCACCGCCACAAAGCCCAGTTCTTCCGGCTGTCCACTTGCAATTATTTTACCGGTTTGCGGGTTGATCACCCGGTCTAAATAATAAGGGCGCCATACATGCCCGCGGCTGGCTATGGCAGCTGCAAATTGCGCCATCTTGATAGGCGTCATTAAAAGCTCCCCTTGGCCAATAGATAAGTTAAGCGTATCTCCTATAAACCAATAAGAGTGATTACGAGCCCGACGGGTAGGACCATATAAATTGCCTGCTTTTTCACCCGGCAAATCAATCCCGGTTGGGCGGCCTATTTGGAACATACGCTGCATCTGTTCAATAATTGCCGGTCCAATTTGTGCTCCCAAAGAATAAAAATATACGTCGCAAGAATCGGCCATACCTTGCTTCAAATCCACCGGACCATGTGTCCCCCAGCACTTAAAAATGCGTGAGCCTGTTTTGTATCCGCCCGTGCAGCGCACTTGTTTTTCCGGGTCAAAATCTCCTTTTTCAATGGCTGCCATAGCAGTAATAATTTTAAATGTAGAAGCAGGCGGATAAATGCCTTGTGTAGCTAAATTATATTCACTAATTTTGCGTGATTTTTCATGCGCCTGATCTGAATAAGGCACGAACATTTCCGGCTCAAAGCTGGGTGCTGTCGCCAGCGCAAGCACAGCCCCTGTGCGAGGGTCTAAGGCCACAGCTGCGCCGCGCCCGGTAATTGAGTTAGCCAACCCTTCTTCCGCTGCGCGCTGCACGCGGGAATTAAGTGTCAAATAAATATCGGCACCCGGCTGCCATTTGCGGTCTTCAATAACCCGTTTGACGCGACCGCGGAAATCTACTTCCAAATATACGCCACCGTCGCGCCCTTTGAGTTCTTTTTCAAATTTTTTCTCTAATCCGTTTTTTCCTATTTTACTGTTTAAACGGTAATCTAGTGATTGGTCCCGGTTGCGCCAGTCTTTATTTTCCATACTGCTTAAATATCCTAACAAGTGGCTGGCAAATGAACCATACGGATAACTGCGTTTATTTTCTTCAATCAAATAAATACCCGGATAATAGAGTTGGAGTTCTTTTAAAGCGATTGTTGTTTTAGGAGAAATATTTTCTGCCAGTGCAGTAGCTTTACCGCTACGAATAGCCTGGTCCAAACGATTAGAAATTTCCTCTGTAGTCACACCTAAACGAGGGGCCAAGTCATCAGCCAGTCGCGCCAAATAAATAGGATCCGTCGGCCCCGCAGCTAAGTAATACAAATTAAAAGAAGGGGCATTGGCTGCCACCATTTTCTCATCTGCCGTAAAAATACGACCGCGCGGAGCCGTCTGATACAATACCTGCGTGCGGTTACGTTCCGCCAAACGCAAATAGTAATCATGCCGGATTAACTGAATATCTGTTAAACGCAATGCCACCACTGCACCAGCCAGCATTGCCAGTATCAGTAAGTAGTGCAAACGGTTATCAAAGGAAACTTTTTTTGCAGGCATTAGTACGTGATTACCTTGCGTTCAAACAAGCTGCCCACGACCCAAAATACACACGGGGCCAACAGAGCACTAAGGGCTATCCCACCCAAAAATGGCCACCAGCCATTCCAAGCGGAAAACCCGGCAAAAATCTGTAACAATATCCAATTGGACACGGCCCAAAAAACGCTTAATCCACTCACGCACACTATTTGTGGGGCAATCGTTTCAAAATCTAAACGGTGTTCCAATATATACACGCAACTGGCGCATAACGTAAACAACAGGGCATTATGTCCAAATAATTTTACACCAAAGAAATCTAAAAACAATCCGCAGAAAAAGGCAGTCGGATAGCCATATTCCGGTTTTGTATAGGCACATATCGCAATAGCAAAAATCAGCATAAAATTCATACTGACACTCCAACTTCCTAAGATGGCTGTAAATGCCCAATGTAATACCGTGGCAATCAGAAACAAAATTATTAATTTAATAAATGTATGCATTTATTTCTCCGCCTCCGGTGTCAGAATAAACAGTTCCCGCATGGATAAGGAATCGGCTTCTGGTTTGACCCGCACTGTTAACGACGAGCGCAACCCATCACTTTTTTCTATCTCTGTAACGCGTCCTACCAAAATACCTGCCGGGAAAATACTGCTAGAAGAAGATGTATAAATTTTTTCACCA
>CAJOLM010000020.1 GCA_905235355.1 uncultured Elusimicrobiales bacterium | reverse complement strand
CAAAGAGTCTCAAATGTGTTGATCCAGTCTCACATGTATCTGAACCCAAACAAGCCTTGACTTGTTTTTTTTTTTTGATACAATACGGGGGTATGGTAGCAAAATTACAAAAGGAGAAAGATTATGAAACAAGCATTTACGCTTATTGAATTATTAGTCGTAGTACTCATTATTGGCATACTGTCTGCCATAGCCCTGCCGCAATACGAGCTGGCTGTTAAAAAAACACGGGTCATAGCTTTGCTCCCCGTCATGAAAGCAATTGACCAAGCACAAACAGAATATTTTTTGGCCAATGGGTCGTATGCTGCGTCCTTTGATGATTTGGCGGTGGAGTTGCCGGGCAATTTCACCACCGAATTTGTATGGGGGGCAGACCAAAATCAGTGCTATTTTCCTACAGCCAGTTCCGTTCAATGCCAGGTAAAATCGGTTAGAAATGAGATTACTTTGGAAAAATATTACAACTGGCGCACTTATATTTGTTGGCCCGAAGGGACGACCGGTAAAAAGATTTGTCAAAATCTAGCCAATACGAAAGACGCTGATGTATGTACCTCTCGCGGTTGTGCCGGATACACTTTCACTTTTTAGTACCTCATGCCGGGGATGGGCCTTGTTTGCCGCAGTTACGTAAAGCCCCTATAAACTCCCCTGTCCGAACGCGCGTATATTTAGTAGAATAGCATTATGGACTTGTTTATCGTTGTACCGATTTTATTCTTTTCCATAGTGCTGCATGAATTTGCGCACGGCTATGTGGCGTACCGCCTGGGGGACGACACCGCCTATGTGCTGGGCCGCTTGACGTTAAACCCGCTTAAACACATAGATATCGTGGGCACGATTTTGGTGCCCGCGCTGTGCTATATGTCGGGGCTGCCAATGTTCGGCTGGGCCAAGCCCGTGCCGGTCAATGCCCTGCGCTTGCCGTCGCCGCGCAAAAGTATGGGCAAGGTCAGCCTGGCCGGGCCGAGTGCCAATTTGCTGCTGGCTATTTTGTGTGCTTTTGTGATGAAAATGCTGCTGGTGAGCCATATTTTCTCCGTCAGTACCACGGAACAAATCCTGCGTTTTTTAATCTATGGCGTGCAAATCAATGTGCTGCTGGCTGTTTTTAACCTGATGCCCATTTTGCCGCTGGACGGCGGCCATATCCTGGAAGCGATTTTACCCGTCAAAGCCGCTATGCAATACAATTTGCTGTTTGCGCGCTGGGGAATGTGGATTGTGCTGATTTTGATTGTAACAGGTGTGTTTAAATATATTCTGTACCCGCCTATGTATGTGGTGGTGAAACTAATTAGCCAAATTTTTGGTCTGTGAGGAACTATGAGTAATGAAATTATTGTTTCCGGTATGCGCCCGACAGGAAAACTGCACTTGGGCAATTTTCATGGGGCACTAAAAAACTTTGTAACACTGCAAGATAAATACAAATGCTTTTTCTTTGTGGCGGATTTGCACGCGCTCACAACCGCTTACAAACACACCGAGGATTTAGCCGCCAATAGCGAGCAGATGCTCATTGACTGGCTGTCTGCCGGGGTGGACCCGAAAAAAGCGCATTTGTTTATCCAGTCGGATATCCCGGAAATCAGCGAGCTTAATACGCTGCTGGGTATGATTACACCGCTGGGGTGGCTCTTGCGAAACCCGATTTACAAGGACCAGCTCAATGAACTGCTGGCGCGCAAATATGCCGGACAATTAAAAGGCGACGAAAACACCCCGCTGGCTGAACGCGTCAAGGGTCTGGCTGATGAAGATATTTCCGTCTATGGCTTTTTGGGCTACCCGGTGCTGATGTCGGTGGATATTCTTATTCACAAAGCGGCCTTTGTGCCGGTGGGCAAAGACCAAACCGCCCATGTGGAAATCGCGCGCGATTTGGTGCGGCGTTTTAATGAAATTTACGGCGTAGAGGATATTTTTGTAGAGCCCAAGCCGCTTTATACGGAAATAGCCGTCATGCCGGGTTTAGACGGACACAAAATGTCTAAATCGTATCATAACACCATTGACTTGGGCGAGGATTTGGACAGCGTACGCAAAAAAGTGATGGGTATGTTTACAGACCCCAACAAGAAAAAAGCAACCGACCCGGCCAACCCGGACGGCTGTGTCGTGTACGCCTTCCACAAGATTTATAATCCAAACGCTGCCAAACGCTGCGAGGAGTGCAAAGCCGGAGCACTGGGTTGCGTGGCGTGTAAAAAAGAGCTGTTTGCGCTCATGGAGCCGCAGCTAAAAGATTTTGCCGAGCGGCGCAAAGTGTTTGAAAGCGACAAAGCGCAGCTTAAACAAATTGTCAAAGAAGGCGCCGCCGCCGCGCGTGAGTCGGCTGCGGTAACGCTGGCGCAAGTGAAAAAAGCCATGAAAGTGACCAAATAATTATGATTAGCCAAAAACCGATAAACGTTCATATCAACATATTTGAAGGCCCGATGGACCTGCTGCTGCATCTGATTAAAAAAGATAATTTAGACGTAGCAGATGTGAACGTGTCCGAAATTACCAAGCAATACCTGGACTATTTAAACGTCATGAAGGAATTGAACCTGGAAATCGCCGGGGAGTTTTTGGTCATGGCCAGTACGCTGATGCAAATTAAGGCCAAAAGTTTACTTCCTTCCCAAGTGCCCACCAGCGAAAACGAAGGGCCGGACCCGGCGCAGGAATTAATTGCCAAGCTGGTGGAGTATCAAAAATACAAAGAAGCCGGCAAATTTTTAGAAGAAAAACTGGAAGAAAATAAAGATAATTTTTATAAGTCTGCACCCATTTTTGATAATGGCGAAAAAGTGCTTAATCTGCAGTTGTTTGACTTGTTGGCAGCCGTCAAGCGTGCCTTTGACCGCTTGGACGAGCGCAAACGCATTGAGCTACTAAAAGTAGAAGAATTTCCGATTGAAAACAAAATGGAAAAAGTGGTGGATATGCTGAAAAAACGCCCCTGGATTTTGCTGGATGACATCTTTGTGGGCGAGACGAAAAAACGCGGCATTATCACCTGTTTTATGGCGGTGCTGGAGCTGATGAAACTGAAAAAATTGCTCGCGCGCCAAGACGAACAAGACGGACAAATCCGCATTTATTTAAACCCGGATAACCAGGATAAAGACTTCCGCGAACTCATGCATGGGGACGCGGCGTAAGGAGTAACTATGGAAGAAAATTTAAATCCCCAAACCGAAGAACAAACGGCTGAAGCAACGGAACAGAACGCAGCCGCTACGCAAGAAACGCAAGAGGCGCAAAACACGCAAGCTGCGCCGGAGCAAGCAGGCGAAAACACGTTACTGGAAACCGACGAAGCCAAACGCATTATTGAAAATCTACTTTTTATTACTGACCGCCCGTTAAAACCCTCACGCCTGGCAGATGTGCTGGAAAACATTACCGCCAAGCGTGTAGTGGAAATTATTGAGCAACTCATGAAGGAATATTCCGACACGGGCCGCGCCGTACGCATTGTGGAAATCGGCGGTGGATATCAAATGGCTACCAAGCCCGAATATGGCCGCTGGGTACGCCGTTTGTATAATGAAAAAATGACGACGCGCCTGTCTAATGCGGCGCTGGAAACATTAGCCATTATCGCCTATAAGCAGCCGGTTACTCGCGCGGAAATGGAAATGATCCGCGGCGTAGATGTAGCTGCTCCGCTGGAAAGATTGTTAGAGCGCGGGCTGGTGCGCGTGCTGGGCAAGCGCGACACCATAGGCCGCCCTATGGTGTACGGTACGACAGATGAATTTTTGCGGTTGTTTGGCTTAAATAAAATTTCCGAACTGCCGGACTTGCAAGTATTTGCCGCCAAGCAATTACAAGAGAAACAAGAGGATTTGCCTTTTGAAGAAAAATTGCCGCCGTTAGGCGACCCGGCTATTTTAGCCTTGGAAGAAGAAACCGGCGACGCAGCCGACGCCTTCTTCAAACGTCCCAAAAATATGTTTGAGCCGGAAGATACCGCCGCAGAGGAGCCGGTAGCACAAGACGCGCAAGAGGTCGCCGCAACTGAATCTGCGCCAGACGCTGCGGAAGAAACCGAACAGCCAGTTACCCAAACCCCCAACGAGGAGGACAAATAGTATGAATATTGTCATGGCAGCCAGTGAAGCTTTTCCATTTTGCAAAACAGGCGGACTAGCCGACGTAGCCGGAGCGCTCAGCCAGCAATTAGCCGCGCGCAAAGGAAACAAAGTGGTGCTTTTTGTGCCGCATTACCGTTCTATCCGCCGGGTTTCCTCTCTTAAAGTCGTGCCGGGGGTATTTTATATCCCGGTGGGTGACCGGATTGAACAAGTGTCGCTTTCGTACGTCAACTGGGGTCATGTGCTGGTGTTTTTTGTAGGAAACCGCAAATATTTTGACCGCGCGGAACTGTATTTCACCAAGAACGGCGAATATGTGGATAATGACGAGCGTTTTATTTTGTTTAGCCGTGCTGTGCTGGAAGGGTGCAAATTTGTAGGTTTCCGCCCGGATATTATCCATTGTCACGATTGGCAAGCAGCTTTAATTCCGGCATACCTAAAAACCGTGTACAAATTAGATGCTTTTTTCACCCGCACCCGTAGTGTGCTGACTATTCACAATTTGGCCTATCAGGGGCATTACAGCTATTCCAGCTTTGAAAAAGCGGGCTTTTACCCGGTGGACTTTACCCCGGATAAATTTGAATATTACGGCGGGATGAGTTTCTTAAAAAGCGGCATTGTGTTTGCTGATAACATCACTACTGTCAGCCCCAATTATGCCAAAGAAGTGCAAACGAATCCGGCCATGGGCTGCGGGATGGAAGGACTGCTGCGCTACCGCCGCAAAAATTTCTATGGCATTGTAAATGGTATTAATACCGACGTGTGGGACCCGGAAATTGACACCATGCTGCCTATGGGTTATGACGCGGCTTCCTTTGCCAAAAGCAAAGCTATCGTCAAACAGCAGCTGCAGCAGGAAACCGGGTTAGAAGAAAATGCCAAAAAGCCGCTGGTGGGGGTTGTATCGCGCCTGGACTATCAAAAAGGGCTTGATATGGCGCTGGGCGTTATGGAAAAACTGCACGGGAAAATGCAATTTGTGGTGCTTGGCTGCGGGGACCCCATGCTTGAAAAACAGTGCCGTGATTTAGCCAAAAAATATCCAAAAGATATTGCCTATATCGGCAAATTAGATGAGGAACTAGCTCACCGGATTTACGGTGGTGCGGATTTATTTTTGATGCCGTCACGCTTTGAGCCGTGCGGCTTGTCGCAAATGATTTCCATGAAGTACGGCACTTTGCCGGTGGTCAGCAAAGTGGGTGGCTTAGTAGATACCGTAACCGGGTATAAAGACGGCGGCGACAATGCCGCTGCTACCGGGTTTTTTATGAGTGCTATTAATGCCGGCGGCATTTTGGCTGCACTGGAAAAAGCAACCAGTGTATATGCAGATAAAAAAACATGGAATAAGCTTATTAAAAATGCCATGCTGAAGGATAATTCGTGGGATAAGTCAGCCGAGGATTACATTGACTTATACCGCAAAACGGTGGCCTAAGAAAAACCGGAGAAATAGTGGAAAAAGTTTTGAATTTGTGCTAAAACAGAAGGAGTTTTATGGAAAAGTTTTTAGAAGACACGCCTAAGAAAAAGAAGACTACTAAAGTGCTTTTTCACGGCTACCGGCGTTTATTTGTGCTGGTGTTTGCCGTGGCACTTTTATGGCAGACGGTAAGTCTGCTACAACAGAAATTGCAGCAATATCATGAAGCATTAACGCAAGATTTTAAAGTGATGCTAGTCGTTAGCACCAGTACAGACAATGAAACGCTGAATGTGATTGGGGAAAGTTTAAGCGCCAACGAAGATGTGGTCAGCGTCAAATTATTTTCCCCGGCGGACGCGCTGGCGGCTTTACAGGCGCGCAATGCCGCATTGACAGAAGCACTGGTCACTTTGGGGCGCGATCCGATGCCCGCTTATTTTGAAGTAAAACTAACGGACCGGGCCATCAATAATATGCCGTTAGTGGCGGAAAGTTTAGCCGCCGCGTATCCGCAATTATCCGTCAAATATTCTGCTGTCCAGGCGCAAGCGGCCTTTATAAGTGGTATGTTGTTGCGCAGCGTTCATGTAATACTGGTGCTGGCACTGGTACTATTTGTTGCATTTATGTTTTTGGTAGAAGCGTATCCGGTGCGGGGGGTGACGCATGTAAAGGGCGGTGTCGTTTCGGCACTTTTGGCGTGGGCGCTTTCCTTTGGGATAGTAGTGCTTATTTTATATCCGCTGGGGTTGCTGGCAGACGGTCTTGCCGATTTCACTTCGGAGATCCGTCAAATAGGAATAGCCGTATTTTGTGCTTTATGGGGATGGACGTTAGGTAAATGGCAAAAATTCTAATTCTATTCTTTGCGTGCTTGTTTTCTGTTTCCACCGCGTATGGCGCGGGGGAAGATGCTGCGCGCAAAAAAGAATTGGAACAGCTTAAAAAACAGGCCGCCCAAAAAGAAGAAGAATTGAAAAAATACCGCGAGGAAGAAAAAGCTATTTCTAAAGAAATTTCCGCTTTGGAAAACCGCAAGGCAGAGGCGCTGCGCGAGAAAAGCAAATTGGAATCTGACATTAATTATGTGGAACAAACCCTTTTATCTACCGAAGATAAACGCGCTGCTATGGAACGCAGTATGCCCATGTGGCGTGGAGTGTTAAGTGATGAATTGGTGGAATATTATTTGACTCCCGCTTGTGGGTTGTGTGCGGGGGACACTCATTTGGAAGAAGAAATATTTGTAGAACGGGCGCTGCTACACAAAGCGGCATTTTCCGTGGCATTACAAGAAGGAAATGAAGCTGCCAAACAAAAAATTTATGACTTTGAAAAACGTAATCAAAAATTAATGGCGCAAAGCTCCGAAATTCAGAAGAAGCAAAAAATTATTACCACTAATTTCTTAAAAAAACAGCAAGATTTAACTCAGGCTAAAAAGAAAGTAGAAGCCGTACGCAAGGAGATTAATGAGCTTAATAAATCGGCCCGCGCATTAGATGACTTGTTAGCGAAATTTGAGCGGCAGCGTAAAGCCGCTAGTGCAGCAGCTGCCAAAAAGACCAGCAAAACCACCGAAAAAGCGCCGTCTTCTATTGCTAAAATTGATTTGCCGCGTTTCTCTTTACCATGGCCTGTAAATGGGAAAGTGATTAGTTCCTTTGGTAAAGAATATCGTGCAGATTTAAACACGTGGATTTTCCGCGACGGTATTAAAATTTCTGCCAAAGCCGGAGAGCCTGTCAAAACGGTAGCTGCCGGAGATGTTATTTACGCAGGGCCGTTCCGCTCATACGGCAATGTGGTCATTGTAGACCATGGAAAAGGATTTTTCAGTATTTACGGATTTTTAAGTAAAATAGAAACCGAAGTGGGTGCTAAACTACCGCAAGGCGGTATCATTGGCGCAGCCGGGCTGGACACACAGCAAAGCTCCGGCACCGGACGTTATGCGGTATATTTTGAAACACGCCAAGGCACTACAGCGGTGGATCCGTTGGATTGGCTGAAAACAAAATAATTTATCAGTTAGAGGATATTATGAATAAAAGAACAAAAATAGCCGTTTGGGTGGCAACCGTTTTCTTTGTGGGAACTTTATTTCCGTATGCTTACGGAGCAGTAGATAGCGGTCTGAAACAGTTGCGCACTTTTATGAATGTACTGGAATATATTAAGGAAAACTATGTAGAGCCCACCGATAGCGAAACGTTAATCAAAGGTGCTATCCGCGGTATGGTGGACAATTTGGACGATTTTTCGCAATATCTGGAGCCCAAAGATTATAACACGCTCAAAAACGATACCCGCGGGGAGTTTGGCGGTCTGGGTATCCGCTTGAGCAAAGTGGACGGTTTTGTGACGGTTATGAGCCCCATGCCGGGCACGCCCGCTTTTAAAGCAGGCGTCATGCCGGGGGATCGTATTTTACGGGTAGATGATAAAGAGCTTATCAATATGGATTTGGATGAAGCGGTAGAGTTAATGCGCGGTAAAGTGGGCAGCAAGGTGCGCATTACTATGAGCCGCAAAGACGAAGCAACCGGGGAATATAAGGAGTTGCCGGAGTATCATTTTAAACGCGAAAAAATTGTGCCGGAAGTGGTGTATTACCGCATGTTGCCGGACCATATCGGCTATGTATATCTGGTAGACTTCTCCGGTCACAGCACGGAAGAATTGCAAAAAGCGTTGGCTGCTTTAACTAAACAAGGTATGAAAAGTTTGGTCCTGGATTTGCGTTTTAATCCGGGCGGGCTGTTAAACGGCGCGGCTGAAGTTGCGCAGCTGTTTATGGGAGACAATCAAATGATTGTATACACCCAGGGTCGCAAGCCGGAGTTTTATCAGGAGTTCAGAACGCAAGCGCAAGCTTTGTATCCGGATTTGCCTATGGTGGTGCTGATTAACCAAGGGTCCGCCAGTGCCAGCGAAATTGTGTCCGGTGCGCTACAGGATAATGACCGCGCGGTGATTGTCGGGCAGCGCAGTTTTGGTAAAGCCAGTGTGCAGCAGGTGATGCCGCTAGCAGACGGGGCTGCTTTGCGTTTAACCATTGCGAAATACTATACTCCCAAAGGGCGGCTTATTCAGCGCGATTACCGCGATAAAAGTAAAAAAGACGAAGGCGGCATTTTCCCGGATGTGGAAGTAAAAGTGGACGCGCGGGAAGAAGCCAAAGTATTTATGCAATACAATAGTATTGTATATACTCCGGGTAAAGAGCAGCCCAAAACCGAGTTTACCGCCAAGGACCCGGTGCTAGATAAAGCGGTGGAAATTTTGAAAGAAGGTCCGGAAAAAATTATTGCTAAAAAAGAAGAACTGGAAAAGGCCGCGCGCGAAAAAGCCGAGCTGGAAGCCGGAGCTGCGCAACAGGCTAAAAACGCCGTCCATAAAAAATAGTATGTTAAAAAAAGACTTTTGTATTTTAGGAATAGAAAGCACCTGCGATGAAACGTCCGCCTCCTTGCTGGAAGGGGGACAGAAGGTGCTATCTAATGTAATTTATTCGCAAATTGAGGAGCATAAAAAATACCATGGGGTTGTGCCGGAGTTAGCCAGCCGCGCACACGCGGCCAAAATTGCGGCGGTTATTTCACAGACCGTTGGTAAACATCCGGTGGACGCAGTAGCTTTTGCACACGGGCCGGGTCTGCCGGGCGGACTGATGGTGGGCCGGGTGGCTGCGGAAACTTTTAGCCGGCTTAAAAAAATTCCTATAATTGGGGTAAACCATTTAGAAGGTCATTTGTTTGCCTGTGAATTTGAGGACGGAGAAGTAAAATACCCCTTGTCTTTTCCGTTGATTGCGCTTATAGTATCAGGGGGGCATACAGAATTGTGGTATGTCAAAGGCTATGGCGATTATAAGGTGCTGGGGCGCACGCGTGATGACGCAGCCGGAGAAGCATTTGACAAGGTAGCTAAGCTCTTGGGCCTAGCTTATCCGGGCGGTCCGCAAGTGTCTGCCCAGGCACTAAAAGGGCGGCGGGACGCGGTTAATTTCCCGCGGCCGCTATTGCCGGGCACATGGGATTTTTCGTTTAGCGGAATTAAGACGTCGGTCAGCTATTATTTGCGCGACCACAAAGACGTAAGCGTGCCGGACATTTGCGCCAGTTTTGAAGAAGCGGTTTGCGAAACATTGGTAAAGAAAACAATACAAGCCGCTAAAAAATATAAAGTAAAACAAATTGCCGTAGGCGGCGGCGTAGCAGCCAATAGTTTGCTGCGTGAAAAGATGAACGCCGCGGGCGCGCAACATCATATAGCGGTGCGTTTTGTACCGCGCGGTATGTCGTCAGACAATGCTGCTATGATTGCGCTGGCAGCCTGGCGGCAACTGGAGCATGCGGGCGCAAACGCGCTGACGCAGAAATGGGATATTAATATTAACCCGAACTTAAAGATAAAAAATTGGGGGAAGTAAATGCTTTTATGGGTCATGCCGGATGCCGGCTCACATACCAAAACCGATTATAAAAAACTGGTGGAGCGTTTTCAGAAAGAACACCCGGGCACAGATGTGCAGGTGTCGGTATACACGCGCAATATTTTGTGGAAAAAGATTTTCACGCTTAAAAATCCTGCCTCACATGAAACAATACCCGACGTGGTGCAAATCCCGCATTACTGGACGGCACTGCTGACGCGTGCCGGTGTGGCGGAAAATTTATCCAAATTAGATCCGGCCATTTCGCTTTTGCCGTGCTTGGAGCCGCTGCGCCCGCATTGTTACCGTCCGGGTACGAAAGATATTTATTCTTGCCCGTGGTGGTTTGATATCAGCGCGCTGCATTACCGGGCAGATCATCTCAAACAAGTGAGCACAAATCCGCAAGAGGAACTGTCCACCTGGGACGGGTTGCTGGATATTTGCGCGCGGTTGCAAAAACATTTTGCGGGTACGGACGGATATTTTCCAATGCAAAATAGCGACTGGCGCGGCTCACTTTCCACGCGCAGTGCCTTTATGGAAATTTGGGGCCGCGGGGCTGATTTACTGACGGAAGATTTGCGCGACACGCAAATTAACTCCGCTGCTTTTAAGCAAGGCGTGAAGGATTACATTACACTTGCGCTTAAAAATTATATGCCCATTTTGCGTGAACGCGGCAGCCTGGGCACGATGCTGACTGGAAAGGCGAGCATGCTCATTTCGCGCAAGCAAGGGGTGTCCAGCTTTGAGGGTAAAAAAGGCGTACACGTGCATACCGTACCCGTGCCGCGCACCGGGGAAAAAGCGCAAGCCTATCTGTCCGGTATGAATTTGATGATTAATACCGTCGGGCAAGATAAAGAAACGGCGCTTAAGTTTATTAAATGGTGCGCGCGGCCGGACAATCAAATCAGCTACGCTAAAATGATGGAAGTATTTCCCGCGGTGGCAGAGAGTTTTGAAAATTTCATTTCTTCTTCGCCGCGTCTGCATATTTACCGCCAGATTTTAGCCTCGTCGCGCACGTTGCCTAATATCACGATTACAGGTACTGTGGTGGAAATATTAAATAAGGTACTGGCAGTGAGTGCGACGCAAATTGTAGAAGGGCGCTTTACGCAGGCCAGCTTGGACGCAGAGCTGGACCATGCCGCCAAAGAAGTGCAGTATTTGCTGTCGTTGTACAAGGGGTAAGTATGTTTGATAAAGAATCTTACGCATTATTTAAATTCAGCCAAAAAATTAATGTCAACGCGGAAAACAAGCGCGATTTGTTGGACTGCGCGCTGCCGGCGCTGCTGGAGTTATTTAAACTGGACCGCGTGTATTTCTTTGATTGGCAACAAGAGCGCGCGCTGCTGTCGCTCAAGCTGATGTGCAAGAAAGAATATTGCATGGATATGCAAGAAGATATTTCAGTACTTAGCGAGCCGGAATTTCTAAAAGAGCTGTTGCGCGACGGCGCGGCGGACTCTACCGATTTAAATTATCCTGCGGTTTATGTGCTATTAAAATGGAAATGCCCCACCATGGTGATAGAAGGGGAAAGTGTGAAAAATGTGGTCAAAACACGCGTCGGGGTGCTGCGTTTGGAACGCTTCCGCAAAAACCGTGTGTTTACCGATCAAGAGGTACACCTGATTAAACGCGTGGCGGCAGAAATTTCGCTGCAGCTGACGCACACCGAAGTGGACCAAGCTAAAAACCGCCGCTTAAATACCGCAACGGCGCTCAATGATTTAGCCACCATTTTTGCTTCTTCGCTGCGCTTGTCCGACGGGCTGGAGCTTATTTTGCAAGGGGTGCAAAAGTATTTCCGCTTTGACCGCGTGCGCTTGTATCAAACTAATTACGACGGAACAAAGATTAAAAATATTTGGGGCGTGGATATTTCCGGCACGGTGGCGCGCCAAAGCGGGGACGATTTGCCCGAAGATGAACGCACGCTCTTGCGGGATATTTTTGACTCGGGCGCGGCGTACCGCATGATACACAATGTGGTGTATATTCCGTTGCAGGTGCAGCGCAATAAAGTAGGTTTTTTAACCTTTGACAATTTGCTTTCCCGCCGGCGCATTGATTATTTAGACTTTGTTTCTCTGAAACAATTTTCCAACCAAATCGCGCTGGCTATTGACAATGCCGCTCTGTTTGAGCGCGTGCAAGAGCTGTCCAATTACGACGAGCTGACCAAGCTGCCGGTGCGCCGTTTCTTTAACGAAAAATTAAACGAAGAAATTTACCGCTCCAAACGCTTTGACCTCATCATGTCGCTGATGATTATTGATATTGATTGGTTTAAACAAATCAATGATACGTACGGACATCAAATTGGGGACTGGGCCTTGCGCGAAGTCAGCCGCGTGATCCGCACCAGCTTGCGCCAGACGGATTTCCCTTGCCGCTACGGCGGGGACGAAATGGTAATTATGCTGCCGCGCACCAATAGTGATGAGGCCAAAATAATTGCCCGCCGCTTAAAAGAGCGTATTAATGCCATTGCTATTCCGGACCGCTACACCGACGGAAAACGCGTCACACTCAGCATCAGCCAAGGCGTTGCTTCTTATCCGCAAGACGGCAAGACCGGGGCCGAACTGTTTGAAAAAGCAGACAAGGCTTTGTACTGGGTCAAGCAAGGCGGCCGCGGCACTTATGCCGTATACCGCGAAGTATGTGACCGCCTTCCCACAGAAAAAAAAGAAGCGTAAAAAAGAGCATTTAAAAATATCAAATATATGTCATTCCCG
>CAJOLM010000019.1 GCA_905235355.1 uncultured Elusimicrobiales bacterium | reverse complement strand
TATCGGTTGTTTTAACATCGTGCGCACCAATGAAAAATAACGGCGTAATAATACCGCCCACCCCGCCGGCTGCCAGCGTGATAGTGGTGGTAAAGGATTTAATCAAAAATCCTAACGGATGCAGTAGCGGTTGCCCGGCCAGCACGCTGTTAAATCCGTCGAGTCCCAGCCCTAAATATAGAGGGGAGAACAGTAACCCAAAGACTACCAATACACTCCCGCCGATAAAGCTGCGCAAAAACGGAGACGTTTTGACAGCAATATAGCGGAAAATCACTTTGGCTAGTTTGAGCAGTTCAATAAATAAAATAGACACTAGCCCGAAAAACAGCCCGGCCAGTACCACTTTGATAAAAAGTTGGCGTTCTAGGACGGGAGCAAAATTCATGGGGTGATACAAGTAATTTACGCCTAAATAGCTGGTCACCTGGAAGGCCGTAATCCCGGCGATAAGCGCGGGGAACATTACTTCATAAAAAATATGCCCGACCCATAATACTTCCAGCCCGAAAATTGCGCCCGATATCGGCACACCGAACACGCCTGCAAATCCGGCACTTACCCCGCAAATCATCAGCTTGCGGCGGTTTTCCGGGTTCATGTGCATCAACCGCGCTAGGCAGGAGGCGACGCCGGCTCCAGCATCTGCGCCCGGGGCTTCTTTACCCACGGAACCGCCGACGGCCATAGTTAAAATAGAAAGCACTAAAGATTTAAGTGTGGAAATCAGGCCTAAAGGCTGGTGCGTGTTGATTTTGTCAATAACCGCGTCGGTGGAATAGGCAGTTTCGCGTGGAGCTACGCGGCGGGCCAGTAAATAAATGATATACAAGAAAATCGGCAGCCCTAGGTAATAGAGCGCAAATTGGCTGCGCCAATGCAGGGTAGCGTCCAGCGTTTTTAAGAAAATAGCATCTACCACCCCGATGACAATGCCTACCAGGGTAGCCAGTATAAACCAAATGACAATTTGCACAAAGCTATTTTGGCGAAATTGAAACATAGAAGTATTGTACTAAATATGAGCCATGGCGGGATTTTTTGCAGGAGCCGGAGTGCAAGCTTGGTCGTAAAAATGCTATAGTATAGACAACTATTTTCTTGTTAAGGAGTTATCTATGGAGTGGTTTGTTTCTTCAGTCATTACGCTTTGTTTAATTATGGATCCGTTCGGGAATATCCCACTGTTTATTTCCGCCCTGAAAAAAGTGGCACCGGAACGCCGTACCAAAGTAATTTTGCGCGAGTTAGTAATTGCGCTGCTGATTATGCTGGTGTTTTTGTTCTTGGGCGGCTGGTTTATGCGGGTGTTTGAAATTCACTCGTTCTCTATGAGTATTGCCGGCGGGTTGATTTTGTTTATCATTTCTGCCAAACTGGTGTTTGGTAATGATACGGAGCCAACCTCTGACCCGAAGGAAGAAGAGCCGTTTGTAGTACCGCTGGCTATTCCGCTGGTGGCAGGCCCGGCAGTGCTGTCTATGATTATGATTTTGTCTGCCCAGCAGCCGAATAAATTGCTGACGCTCGGAGCGATCTTGGTGGCGTCTATAGTCAATATGTTTGTGCTGATGTTATCTTTCCCGATTAGCAATTTGCTGGGTAAACGTGGGCTGTTGGCTATTGAGCGTTTGTCAGGTATGATTCTGGTGCTGATGTCTGTAAACATGGTTATGGGCGGCATTTCGGAGTTTATTAAGGGAGCTTTCTAACATGAAAAAGCTGTTGTATGCGGCATTGCTAGCGTGTTTGGCCGGGACTGTATGGGCCGCTCCTGCTGCGGACAAAGTAGATTTCGTCATGTTTGTCAGCCCGACGTGCATACATTGTAAACATTTTGAAAATGAGTATCTGCCTGTGCTGCAAAAAAAATACCAAGACAGCGTCAATTTCGCGCTGTATGATATTTCCAAAGATAATAATAATTTGCGCTTGCAGCAAACGGCCAAAGCCTTTGGTAAAAATCCGGCTTATCCAACGGCTATTGTGGGTGATACCTACATGGTAGGTTATCCGCATGAAATTAAAACCTATGCCGAAAGTGCTATTGCCAAAGCGCAGTTGTTAGGTCAAAAAACAAAAATAGCAACACCTACCGAAGATACGCGCACCGCATTTTCTAAAATTACGTTTTGGGCCATTATCGGTGCGGGACTGGTGGACGGAATTAATCCCTGCGCATTTGCGGTCATTATCTTCTTTATTTCCTTCTTAACCGTCTATAAATACACACGCAAAGAAATTATTGTTGTGGGAACCTCTTATTGTATAGCGGTATTTATTGCCTATGTACTGATTGGCTTGGGGCTTTTCCAATTCTTATACGCACTGAAGGGGTTTTATTGGGTCATTAAGGGTTTTTATATTCTCACGGCGCTACTGTGTTTTGCATTTTTTATCCTGGCTTTGTATGATTTTTGGATTTATAAAAAGACAGGTAAGTCCGAAAAAATGCTCTTGCAATTGCCACAAAACCTCAAGGTGCGTATCCACAAAATTATGCATTTCTTTTTGCGCGATAAAGCAGGCAGCTTGTGGCGTTTGACGCTGGCTGCACTGGCGGTAGGATTTTGTGTGTCGTTGGTGGAAGCGGTATGCACGGGACAAGTTTATTTACCCACCGTCGTACTGATTATGCAGGACCCGGCTTTCCGTGTCAAAGCGCTGATTTATTTGCTAGTGTATAACTTGATGTTTATTGTGCCGCTTATAGTGGTGTTTGTTTTAGCGTTAGCAGGTTGTGAGTCCAAATTGTTCAATGACTGGCTTAAGACGCATCTAGGGCTGACCAAGCTGTTGTTGTGTGTGGTATTTTTAGGGCTGTTTATTTTGCTGGCAGGCAATATATAGTTGCTAGCCTCCGAGAAGAGGGTTAAATATGAAATATCAAAATAACAGAGGGCTTACCGGACGTGGCATTGTAATTATACTGATGATATTGGCCGGGTTATCTATATGGGTGTTTTCTACAGTGGAAAAATTTATTGAACATACGCGTGCAACAGATGCAGAAAATACCATGAATTTAGCTGCTAACGCACAGGGGCGCCAGCTAATGAGCAAAGGCTATTATGTGACCAAATGGACGGGTATGGATTTGGGGCCGCTCTCTCCGCGCGTAAAAAAAGTAGGAGATTATGTGAGCCGTAATGGAACTACCTATTTTACGCGTGGCGGTGGCGAAAACACGACAAAAAGCAATTTTAAGATTGTGTTTTCGGATGAGGCCCAGGGATTTTTTATTGTGGCGACCCGCATCAATTCCCGTTATAATTATGAGTTGGTACGCAAACTGCCGGAAGATAAAGTGTATTGTGTTCCTGTATCTGATGACAAGCGAAGCGTGAACTTTTGTATGGATTTTATGCAAGTCTCTAGCGCGGAACAGTTGCCGCGCGATCCGCGTGTGGAACCATTGCACAGCTCGTCTAATTTGTGGCATTAAGTTGTAAATAAAGGGGGAGAACAATGAATAAGAGAGGGGTTGCTCTATATAAGTGGGTGGTATATCTTGTCCTTTTGGCGGCAGGATGTTGGTTAGGGGGGAAGTATGTGGCACAGTTGGAGAAAACGGAGGCCTTGTCCATGCAGGCGATGCTAGTGGAAACAACTATCGCGCAAGAGCAGGTATTTGCTAAAACAAAGCAGTATACGACAGATTGGACTACTTTGTTGCCTCTGATGACATTTTCTCCTGTGTTGCAAGTAGAAACGAAACCCTTGCCGGGTCAAGGCAGTTATTTTTTTGGTTTTGGCTCCAATGCGGCCAAAAACGATAAAGGATTTGAAGTCCATTTACAAATAACTGCTGATGGACAAAGCGGTACGGTAACGGCCACGCGTATCCATAGTTTATTTTATAGCTATCAATTAATACGCGCCTTTCCCAATGGAGAGATCACGACTTGTACCGCTACAAAAGGCAAGTCTTTTTGTAAGCATATTTCGCAAGATATTAGTGCTTTGGAGCTAAATAATTTGGCTATTGTACCCGCTGGAGGGAAAGATACATCCAAGTAAAATAGTCTTGTTAATTAAGAGGCTGCTTTCGGGCAGCCTTTTAGTTATTAAATATAAAGAAACAGTATGGTTTATTGCTACAATACATATATGAAATACATGACGCATATTTTATTAATCGGCATATTGCTTTGCACGGCCAGCCGTCCAGTGTGGGCATTTTTTCCGTTTGACTTTGGCAAGAAGGAAATCAAAACCGATTACTCCCAAACTGTGTGGGACCGGATTATGCTGGAACAATCAATGTCAGATATGCGGCGGGGACTGGGGGAAATGTCGGGCGCGAAATATCAGGCGGCGGCTAATTCTTTTGCCAAAGCGATTATCAAAAATCCGCAGGACGCGCTGCCGCATTTTTTATATGGCTCCTCTTTATATTGGAGCGGCAAAGTAGATGATGCTATGAGCGAGTACCGCGAGGGGCTGCGCTTAAACCCGAAAGAAGCCCTAGGCTATCAGCTGTTAGGGATTGCATGGGGTTGGAAAGGTGACATTTCACAAGCACAGGAAAATTTTGAGCGCGCCGCAGCGTTAAACCCTTATAAAGCAGATACACACATGAATTTGGGCTCTACTTATATGGCGCAGAAAAAATGGGACAAAGCATTAGACGAATATCGCCGCGCGGTGGAGCTGGCCCCGCGGGAGCCGCTGTACCATTATCAATTAGGCACGTTGTATGATTTAATGGGGCGGGACGCGCAAGCGGAAGCGTCCTATAAAAAAGCTCTGCATTATTTTGTGCGGTATGAGGATGCACAGCTGGCGCTGGCTGCTTTGTATGAAAAACAAGAGCGTTATGAGGACGCGCTCAAGTATTATAAAAAAGCAGTTAAAACTAAGCCCGGAGATTTTGTGGCGCGGCTGCGGTATGGCTATTTACTCCTGTCGCAAGGGCGCAGCGCGGAAGCACGCGACGTGATAGAGGGCGCATTTTCTATTGTGCAGTTCAAAGCGGACGGCCTTGCGCTCAACGCGGTGTACCGCGCGAGCGGGCGCAGCGCAGAAGCTTTTCAAAAACAAATTGAAAAATTTAAAGAAAATTTGCTTAAGGTTCCAACAGCTAAAGATATTCAAGTACAGGTGGATTTAGAGTATGATCCAGTACAAAAAGAAAATCCCGCGCCGGAGCAAAGTGGCAAATTTGCCGAAGCGTATCAGGCATTGCGTGCCGGAAATGCGCTGGGAGCCGACGGGGAATCTTCACTGTCTTTTCAGCGCAGCTTTGTATTAAACGCAACGGACGAGGCCCAGCGGGCCAAACAAGTGGATGAGTTGGTAGCAGAACTCACACGCGCAGCCACAGCCGGGGCGGATAAATATAATGTCAGCATGACCTTACAAGGGCGCACCATGGATTATGCCTCTCCGTCGGCACTGACACAAGAACGCACTGCACCGCCCAAAGCGGTATATGACCCGCGCATTGTGGGTAATGACATGGGGCTGTGGGTCATGGGAAAAACCTGGATGCGTTATGTGGAAGAAATTTCAACAGAGTTACAAGAGAAAACTCCCACAAATACGACGGTAGAATATACGCTTTTGCGGGGGCTGGCAGCGTTACTGGCTGGGCAAGCCGGGCAAGCAGAGCAGGCTTTTACGCAAGCTAAAAATCAAGCTCCGGCGGACGTGCTGCCGTGGCTCGGGCTAGGTACGGCAGCGGTAGTGGCGGGAGATGATAGTACGGCGATTACGCAGTATCAGCAGGCACTTGTCGTGCAGCCGGGCAATAAAACAGCCAAACGCAATTTAAAAATTTTGGAGCAAGAATGAGACGTGCGTTGCATAAATACGGCCAGCATTTTTTAACCAGTGAACGTGTGATAGAAGGCATTGTCGGCGCGGTGCCGGAGGGCGCGTGTGACGTACTGGAAATTGGCCCCGGGCACGGTGCGCTGACGGAAAAATTACTGGCGCGTGGGTTTGCTCATTTTACGGCGGTAGAAATTGACCCGGAAATGCGGGATTATTTGCTGGCGCATTTTCCGGCGATAAACGGGCATCTCATTGTTACTGATTTTTTAAAATTTGATATGGCTAGTCTGCCCGCGCGGCCGACTTTTATCGTGAGCAATTTGCCGTATGTGGACGCGGCGGACATTTTAGATAAAGTGCTGTCTTGGGAGTATTTTGCCGGGGCCGTATTTATGTTTCAAAAGGAGCAAGCCCAGCGCATTTTAGCGCGCGCCGGGCAAGAGGGTTACGGCCCTTTATCTATTTTGACGCAAGTGCGTGCCACGCCCGCGCTGCTGCTCAAAGTGGGCAAGGCCTGTTTTAATCCGCCGCCTAAAGTGGAAAGCGCGGTGCTGACCTTTGCGCCGCACGCGTGGCAAGTGTCGCGCGCAGCATATCCGCGTTTTGCGCGGCTTATTAAAGCAGCGTTTTTGCACCGCCGTAAAACGCTGTATAATTCACTAGTGCTTGCCGGGTATGATAAAGAAAAAGTACAAGCGGGCATTTCTGTGTTAGCTGTGCCGCTGACGGTGCGCCCGGAGCAGCTTTCCCTAACGCAATATCTGCAGTTGTTTTCTAATCTATAAGAAATTATCTCTATTTTCTCGTTGGAAAATAGCGGGACAAAAAAGGCTTGACTTGTTTTTTTTTTTTGATACAATACGGGGGTGCAGTGCTGTAAAAATGATGTCATGCTGAAAGGTTTTTATTCAGCATCTCCCGCTTTTTAGGTTGTTACTGTTTAAAATAAACGGCAAGAACAAGGGAGATCCTGAGCAAAAACACCTCAGGATGACAGTATATTTAGAAGAGGAGAAAATAATATGAAACAGGCGTTCACGCTCATTGAATTATTAGTTGTTGTACTTATTATTGGCATACTTGCCGCCATTGCGTTGCCGCAGTATCAAAAGGCGGTGATGCGCGCAAAATTTGTGCAGCTGGTGGTGTATAATAATGCATTTGTCAAAGCCCAAAAAGCGTACTATATGGCCAACGGCTCTTATACTAACAATAATGATGATTTGGATATAGCTGTTCCGCAAGTTAACGGGGTGCATTGTGGATATGTGTCGGGGAATAATTATTGGACATTATGTCAATGGAAGGACAACAAGAATATACCCATCGCAGGTTTGGAAGAAAATCTTAATAGTGGAAAGCAGATTTGTTGTAGCTATCCGGCTACAAATTATATGGCAGATGATTTATGCGCGCTGGAAATGGGCACTAAAACCTGGTATAACGGTTGTGGTGACGATGGCTGCCACTGTTATCGGAAACAATAAATTTACCACGCACCTAAAAAGATGTAATTTTATACTCCAAAATTTGTTCTGTTGGCTCAAAGGGTTTAACTTCACATAAGTTAAGCCCTTTTATAGCGGCTTGTATGAGCGCGTGCGGGTCCGTTTCGGCGGGGGCGTAATGGCGGCCTGCTGCCAAAATAGCCTCTAGCGGAAGGAGGCCCACCAGCTCGCAGCCTGTCGCGCGCAGCCCCAATTGCTGCGCATGTTTTTGTATGGTTTCAAATACCAGCGCGAGCGGCGCGGCGCGAAAATCTGTAATATTGCACGATACTTGTGCACGGTCAAAATTTTCCACATACCAGCCAATGGCTTTGACGCCTTTTAAGCCGCCGGATTTCTCCCGGATAGCTGCGGCGATTTGTTTGGCGGGCTGCGTGTCACGCGTGTTTAGATTAATATTAAACGCAATTAAAAAATCCCGCGCGCCGATTACGCAAGCCCCGGTTTTTTGCGTGTGCTGGTCCCAGGTATGCGGTCCGAAATCCGGCGGCAAAGCGCGCAGTTTAGCGGGCAAACTTTCATATTCGCCGCGCCTAATATCGGCTAAATTTTTTCGCGCCGCGTCCGTAGCGGCGGCTTCATACAAATAAACAGGCACGTGTAATTCTTGCCCCACGCGCTCGCCCAACTGCCGCGCCAGCTGCGCCGTTTGCGTAAGCGAAATGTCTTTGAGCGGAATTAACGGGCATACATCTACTGCGCCCAAGCGCGGGTGTACGCCGTGTTGCGCGCGCATATCAATCAGCCGGGTAGCTAGCGAAATAAAATCAAACAAAGCCACGCACACGGCTTGCGGCTCTCCAACCAGGGTAAACACCGTGCGGGTGGCAGCCGGATTGGGATCCACGTGGAGCAGTTGCACATCCGCCGCGCCTCGCAACTGCTCGGCAAGTGCTTGCAGCACACGAGTGTCTTTGCCTTCGGATATATTAGGTACTGCCTCTATGTATGCCATAAAAGTATTATATACAAAAAATTCGTGTTGACTTGAAAAAGTTATGCTATAATAACTGTAGATACTTATTAAGTTTAGGTATCTGATATCAAATAAGGAAGTAAAAAGTAAAATGGCAAATGGAAAAGTAAAATGGTTTAACGACCAAAAAGGTTATGGTTTTATCACGCCCGAAGACGGTTCTAAAGATCTCTTTGTGCACTACCAAGAAATTCAGGGTGACGGTTTCAAAACCTTAGCCGAAGGCCAAGAAGTAGAATTCGAAGTTGTTGAATCCGAAAAAGGCCCGAAAGCCGTGAAAGTCGTTAAAAAATAACTTTTATTTTTTAGACTTTTCAAACCCGCGCCTCAGGGTGCGGGTTTTTTAACGGAGCAAAATCATGTCTGCAAGCAAACAAGTCCGGCAAGCTTCCTTACAAGAATTGTGGCTTTTATCTTATCCGCTGATTGTCACCATGGGCGCGCAAGTGCTGATGCAATTTGTGGACCGCATGTTTTTATCCTGGTACAGCCATGACGCGCTGGCAGCGTGCGTGCCGGCGGGACTGCTGACCATGACCTTTGCTTCCGTATTTGTCGGACTAGCCAGTTACACCGGAGTATTTGTTTCACAATATTACGGGCAAAAGAAATTTGCTTCCGTCAGCGTTTCCTTTTGGCAGGGCATTTTGCTGTCGGTTATATCAGCCGGACTACTGGCGGCCTTAACTCCGTTTGGTAATATGCTGCTGCGCGCATTTGCGCATGGCCCGGCGGTCACGCCTTTAGAAGTACAGTATTTTACGATTATCAATTTGTTCGGCAGTTTTTCCGTAGTCAATAATGTGCTGGCTAGTTTTTTTAGCGGGCAAGGCAAAACAAAAATTGTCATGTGGGGCGTTTTGGGCGGCAATTTAATCAACATTATCTTGGACTATATTTTAATTTTTGGCAAGCTGGGCCTTGCTCCTATGGGGGTCAAAGGGGCCGCGTGGGCGACGGTGCTGGGCTATGGCGCGATGACGCTGTTATTTGCCTGGCTGGTATTTAGCTCGTCGGCCTGCAAGCAATTTAAATTAGCCAAACTGGCGGGATTTTATAAGCCCATTTTTGAGCGCATGGTGCGCTTTGGCGTGCCAAACGGCTTTGGCTATTTGCTGGACGTGGTATCTTTTACTTTATTTACCTTTATGGTGGGCAATATCAGCGTGGTTTCTTTGCAGGCGAGCAACATTGTCATGTCCATGCAGCCGGTGGTGTTTACGGTGGTGCTGGGGCTTGGCATGGGGATACAAATTCTGGTGAGCAAATACCAGGGGCTGAACCGCCCGGATTTAAGCGTGCAGGTGGTCAAAAATGCGTGCAGGCTGGGCTACAGTTATGCGATGGTGGTGGCGGTGGCATTTTTTTGCGCGTCGGGTTTTTTTATCGGGCTGTTTATCGCGCCTAATTCTGCCAATGCCGCAGAGATTATGGACAAAGCCCTGCCGCTTGTCAAACTGATTAGCTTGTTTGTGCTGTGTGATGCAACGTATCTTATTTTTGGCGAAGCGTTGCGCGGGGCCGGAGATACGCGCTATTTTATGAAGGTCATGCTTTTTTGTGCGTGGGGGCTGCTTATCCCGGGCACGTGGGTGATTGTATATAAATTACACGCAGACGTGTTTTGGGTGTGGAGTTGGCTGACCTTTTATGCCGGGCTGACGGCGGTATTTATGCTGGTGCGCTTTTGGTGCGGTAAATGGAAAAACATCCGCATCACGGCCTAAAAAGGGGGATAAATTTGCGCCCTGCTTATCAATTTGATATAATAGATGTGCGGGGTAGAGAAGCCTGGTATCTCGCAAGGCCCATAACCTTGAGATCACTGGTTCAAATCCAGTCCCCGCAATAGATTTTATAACCGCCTTGAAACAGGGCGGTTTTTTTGTGCCTGCATTTTTATGTACAATTTATAGGATATCTTATTAGGGAAATAAAAGAGGAGA
Organism: uncultured Elusimicrobiales bacterium; assembly: GCA_905235355.1. Lineage (GTDB taxonomy): Bacteria > Elusimicrobiota > Elusimicrobia > Elusimicrobiales > Elusimicrobiaceae > Avelusimicrobium. The sequence continues at coordinate 2,976 of CAJOLM010000019.1, read as the reverse complement.
AAAATGAAACAAATCATTGTGCTGGGAAATCATAAACAATTTGCCGCGCGCCGTTTGGGGGCGCGTTTGGCACGTGTGCTGCAAGAAAACGGACAAGAAGTGCTGCTGGCAGGTCTTAAAACTGCGTTGCCGGCGCACGCTTGCGTGAAAACCATTAATCTAGCTCCCGCCGCTAAAGCAGCCACTTTAGCTAAAACTTTTCAGAAAGAAAAAGTACAGCGCGTTATTTCGCTGGGGTCTTTGCTGGCGTGTGAAGCTGCCGCAACTGCCAAGCTGCCGTATATTTATTGTGAGCCGGAGAATTTGAAGGAAGAAAAGCCGGTAAAAAATAAAAAGACATTACTTAAAAAAGCCCACAAAGTAATTGTAATCGGCACCGGGGAAAAAGCACTGGATAAAAAACTCTACAGCTCCAACGCTATCCGGGTGAAAAATCCGGCGGTGTGGGTAGAGCATGACCACGGCTACCGTCCAGCCTGCTTTAAAAAAGATAACAATTTACTGGCTGCCGGGCCCTTGGGCAAAGAAGGCGGTATAGATACTCTGTTAAACGTGTGGAAGCAGCTATCTGTCTTGCATCCGACGTGGCACTTGACCATTGTAGGGGAAGGCGCGGGCAAAACGACGTTTAAGAAATTTATTACTAAACATCATTTGCAAGAGAGCACCGAGCTGGTCGGTGCGGAAGCAGATTTGCATGACCTGATGCGCCGGGCAGATATTTTTATCAGCCCTGTTCGTCAGGCGGCAAATTTAGACCAATTATTAGACGCCATGGCCAGCAAACTGCCTGTGATTGCTACTGAGCAGTCCGGCGCAGCTGAACTGTTGGACGCTGCCAACGGGTTGTTGGTAGCTGGTGAGCAAGCCGACGCTTTGCAAGCTGCTTTAGATGAGCTGATGGTCAACTGGGGCAAACGCGTGGGCCTGGCGGTGGAAGCGGCCAAAATGCGCGACCGTTTCCCGTTTGAAGTATTTGCTGCATTTTTTGAGGAAGCATGATTGATTGGGAGAGCGACGCCACACGCGTAGAGCTGGCGGAACTGGAAACATTTTTGGAGCTGCACGGCCGGGATTGCCGCGTGGTGCGTTGGGCATTTGCCTATCGCAACTTGCGCAATAAAATCTGGTGGCAATGGCGGCGGCGTTTGCTTTCCTATTTCGTGAAAGGTCCGGCAAAGGATAACCGGCTGCACGTGTATTGGCATTTGCGCGGCGGCATTGGGGATATTGCCGCGCAGCGTGTATGTGTGCAGGCCTGGCGCAAAAAATTACCAAACGCCGTATTTTACTATTATTGCCAAACACCGGGCGCGTCACAAATGCTTTTTGAGCAAGACGCGCAAAATGTCCATTTGGGCGGCGGGCAAAATCCGCTGTGGTATCGTTATGACCTGGCCTTTGAAGTGTGCTTGTCTTTCCGTACCGTGCATATTAACCAAAAGCGCGTGCATCAGCTGGCGCCGGAAATAGAGCCGGTGCTGGCAGAAGGGCTGCGCCGTCAGGAAAAATTAGGTTATTTGGTGCAGGATAATTATATGTGTGATGATGTGCTGGGGCGGTTTATGTATCATCACAAAGCCCAGCAAATAGAAGGCCAGCGGTACTTGGGCGCGGTAGATTTTAATGTCTATGAAACGGGCTTATTGCCTCTTTCTCTGCGCGACCCGAAAGTGTTAGATAAATTTGGCCTCACGGGCAAAAAATATATCACCATTCATAGCGGCATCAATGTAAATGCAGACCTGCGCGGGCGCCATCCGCTTAAATGCTGGCCCGACGAAACCTGGCGCGAATTTGTCCGCCTGTTTAAAGCCTTCTACCCGGACACGCTCGTAGTGCAATTAGGCGGCCCGGTCAGCCCGGTATTTGATTTTGTGGATGTCTGTTTAACGCGTAAAACGCAGCTGACAGACATTGCGGCTATTATTGATAATGCGCAATTGCATATAGACGGAGAGAGCGGCTTTGTACAGCTGACGCGTTGGCTGAAAACGAAGGCTGTTTTCTTTTGCGCGCATACGTCACCCGATTTCTTTGGCCAAAAGAAAAACCGCGCAGTATTTGTTAAAAACTGTGAGTATTGTATGTGGGTGGGCGGTCCAAAATGGTATACCACCTGCTTGTGCGGTTATCCTTCCTGTAAAAATTTAGATGCGGTAACCCCGCAAATGATGATGAGCGCAGTGCAAGAAGAGTTAAAATAATTTTTTGGACAGTGTAGAAAGTTCCGTCGTATTTAAAAACAGTTGCAGATCTTTACTTCTATACGAAATCAGCAGCAGAATTACTACATATACAGACCCGCAGAACAGCAAATTTAAGAACGGACCATGATCGCCTAGCACAAGCCGCACAACAGCCGCCGGCACGAGTGCGATCACGTTGATTGCGAGCAGACGGAATAGCTCCCAGAAAGAGCGGAAATAATTGACAAACGGAAAGTATTTGCGGAACATAAAGTATCCCAATACAAAACTAAAAACCAGCTCGCCCATTACAAAATACGGATAGCTAAACGGCCCCAGCTGTGGCATTAGCACCAGCACGGACAATGTAAATGCCAAACTGGACGTCAGCGAATAGGGCAGGCACTCTTTGATTTTCAGCCACGCGGAAATGGTATTGCTTTGCAATCCGGCGGGCACCATTAAAATCACCGTAAAAATCATGGGCCGCAGGAAGGCCACGGTATCGGCGGCGTTCCAGGCATTAAAATGTCCGTGTTGGAAAAACAGCCCGACGATATCCGCAGCAAAATACGCCGTAAATACCGCTAGCGGGGTCAGCAAAAAAAGCAGTAAATGATTGGTGGATAAATAGTTTTTGTTGTATACATTAGTCTGCCCGCGCGAGGCATTTTCCGTCAGCTCAATTTTAGATACATTGATGACGCGGTTGGTAACAATTTCAGATGGAGAATCAGTCAGCTGGCGGCAATAGTTCAGCGCGCTGACAATCCCGGCCCCCATACCG
>CAJOLM010000018.1 GCA_905235355.1 uncultured Elusimicrobiales bacterium | reverse complement strand
ATTAATTGCCAAAAAATTTGTGGACGAAATAGGCAAGGCACACCTATCGTAAAACAGTGTATGTTTTTTGAACGGCCTGACAAAAAGCCAGGCCGTTTTTTATGGCAAAAAAGATACATAACGCTCATAAACTCTGTACGATAAAAATATCTGGAAATGTTACCCACAAAACGACACGACAGGTGTCCGATTATGTCATGCTATAGGTTGCTTAGGAAAAATTGAAAATGTTTATGCAGGCTGTGATTTTTCTTTTTAGCGCGGCTTGTTGATTTTCACATGCCACAAATATTCGGTGTTGCCATGCGTGCCTTTAATGGGAGACTCCATCAGTTCGCACCCGGCAGCCCCGTATTTTTGCGCTAAATTTTCCGTCAAATAGTCTTGCACGCGCTTAATAGCCAGCTGGCGGTTTTCTTCCGTTTTGACAATGCCGTGCGGTACTTGTTTGGGGGTGAGTTCAAATTGCGGTTTGATTAAGAAAACAATTTCACTTTCTGCGGCCATTACCTCGCAAAGCGGCTGCATAATCATGGTAAGTGAAATAAAAGATACATCTACCGCAGCAAATTGCGGCGCAGTATCAAATAAATCTGCCGTCATATAGCGGGCATTGGTTTCCGGGCGGAAATGGAAATTGGGCTGGCGGCGGATTTCATCTGCAATTTGCCCTTTGCCTACATCTACCCCGTACACTTCGCGCGCCCCGGCCTGCAGCATACAATCGCTAAACCCGCCTGTTGCCACGCCGATATCCACGCACACTTTATCTTTTACAGAAATGTTCCACGCCTTCAGCGCACCAGCCAGTTTCAGCCCGCCGCGCGACACATAGGGGCAGGATTTCTCTTTGAGAGAAATGGTATCTTCGGGCAAAATAGTGCGGTCGGCGCGCGTGTCTGCCTCGCCGTTCACCAGCACTTCCCCTGCCATAATAGACGCCTGCGCGCGGGTGCGGCTTGGAAAAAACCCTTGCTCCACCAGCGCCATATCCAGGCGCAATTTTTTACTGCTCATCTTGGGTATTTTGCTCCGCGTCAAAAGGTTCTGTCAGCAGTGCTGCCCCTTTCTTTTTAAGGGCGGTCACTTTGAATTTTACTTCTTGCAATTTTTCGCTCATCTCTTTGGACAGCACGACGCCTTCTTCAAACAGTTTCACCGAGGCATCCAAATCGGTTTGTTCTTCTTCCAGTTTGGCAACGATTTCTTCCAAGCGTTTGAGTTTGCTTTCAAAACTGTTTTTCATTTGACCTCCGCATGTATCATACCGTCTTTTACTTGAATATAAATAGTGTCTTGTGGGGCGACTTGCCCGGTCTGCGAAATTACATTGCCGTCTTTACCACGCGTGATGCTGTAGCCACGGCCCAGCACGGCAAAAGGGCTTAATGCGTTTAATTTATGCGTCAGCAGTTCTGCGCGGTTTTGCGTTTCTGCCAGGCGTTTTTCAAACGCACTCTCCAGACGCAGTAGCAAATCATCTAACTGCTGTTCCTTCTCTTGTGTGAGCAGTTCCGGATGCTTAAAAATGCGGCTGCTTATTGCCAGCTCCACACGGCTTTTGGCACGCTCATAAAACAGCGTTACTGATTGGAACAAACGCTTTTGCAGCTGCGAAATATATTCCGCCACCCCTTCAGCATTTTGCACCACCAGTTCTGCCGCAGCAGATGGCGTGGGCGCGCGTAAATCCGCCACAAAATCGGCAATTGTATAGTCAATCTCATGCCCGACGCAAGAAATCACCGGAATTTTACTTTCGTAAATCGCGCGGGCCACGGGCTCTTCATTAAACGCCCACAAATCTTCCATACTGCCGCCGCCGCGACCGACGAGCAGCACATCCGGCGCGGGGCTAAGTTTGTTTAAATCTTTAATCGCTTGTGCAATTTCAGCCGCGGCACCGTCGCCCTGCACCAAAGCAGGCGCAAGCACTACTTCCAAATGCGGGTTGCGGCGGTACAGCACAGACAAAATATCGCGTATAGCCGCTCCCGTCGGCGAAGTGACCACCCCAATGCGCCGCGGAAAAGACGGGATTTCGCGCTTGTGCTCTTGCGCAAACAAGCCTTCCGCTTCCAGTTTCTTTTTCAGTTTTTCAAATTCTAAATAAAGATTGCCCTGATGCAAAACTTCCACGCTCGTTACGGAAATTTGATAGCGTCCCATTTTCCCGTAGCAAGTCAAATCGCCAAACACACGCACTTGCAGCCCATCCTGCAGCTGCTGCCCGCCCTTGCGCGCGTGCCATTTAAACATCACGGCAGAAAGCAAACTGTCTTTATCTTTGAGGTCAAAATACAGATGCCCGCTTTGCGGCTCGCGTAAACCGCTCACCTCGCCCTCTACGAACACACCGCGAAACACGCCTTCCATCATCTGCTTGATAGCCAGCGTGATCGCGCTTACGGTAAAAACTTGACCTCTAAACGGGGCTTCGGGTTCCATTTATTTTCCTTTAATTTTTTTCAGCCGTTCAATGAGTGCGGCCTCTTTGCCTTGGGCAGTCGGTTTAAAAAATTGCACCGGATCAGGCATATAGGCTTGTTCTACATAATGATTGGGGAAATCATGTGCGTATTTATAGCCGCGGTTTTTGCCGCCGGAGCGCAAGTGATCGGGTACACGGCGCAGCTTGCCTTCGCGCACTTCCTGCAGCGCGGCATCAATAGCCAAATAGGCTGAATTGCTTTTGGGTGCACATGCCACATAAATAGCCGCGTGTGCCAGCGGGATGCGCACTTCCGGCATACCCAATACTTCAGCCGCTTTGAAAGCAGCTTGCGCAATCATCAGCGCGGCCGGTTCAGCCAGACCCACATCTTCGCTTGCGCAAATCAAAATACGCCGGGCGATAAAGCGCGGGTCCTCTCCACTTTCCAACATACGCGCCAGCCAGTACACCGCTGCGTCCGGGTCCGAGCCGCGCATGGATTTGATAAAAGCAGAAATAATATCGTAATGTTCGTCGCCTTTTTTATCGTAATTTAAATGACGCTTTTGTATGCACTCTTGTGCGGTTTTGAGATCTACTTGTTTGATGCCGTCGGCATCCGGCTCGGTGGTCAGCACGGCTATTTCCAACGCGTTTAAAATTTTGCGCCCGTCGCCATTGGCTTGCGTAATAAAATACTCCGCTGCTTCGTCTGTCAGTTTGACTTTTTCCTGGACAGCTGCTCGGTTTAAAATTTTGGCTAAATCTTTGTCAGACAACGGTTTAAATTCAAATACGGAAAAGCGCGACAGCAAGGCATTGTTAATATAAAAATACGGGTTTTCCGTCGTAATGCCAATTAAAATAATGTCCCCGCGCTCCACGCTGGGCAGCAGCGTGTCCTGCTGCGTTTTATTAAAGTGATGAATTTCATCTAAAATCAGTAAGGTGCGCCGCTCCTCAAACGTGGGCGTGCGGGCGCGGTCTTTGGCTTCTGCAATTACTTTTTTGATATCGGCTACACCAGCAGCCGCGGCATTAAGTTCCACCACGTGCGCTTGCGTGCGGCTGGCTACATACCGCGCGGTGGCGGTTTTCCCGCAGCCCGGCGGCCCGAAGAAAACAGCAGATTTTAAAGTATCGGTTTCCAACAGGCGACGCAGCATTTTGCCCGGCCCTAACAAATGCGGCTGCCCGGCAAAATCCTCTATTTTTTTAGGCGCTTGGCGCGCGGCCAGCGGCATAAAATCATCTTGCATTATTTGCCTTCTCCCAATGTGCCTTGCAGCTGCGAAATTAAATGGTCAATGCGTACGGTGTCTTCTTTTTGTTTGCCGCCGTCGGCAATTTCTTTTAAGTAATTTTTCGCCGCAAAATACAGCGCCACCGTGAGTGCCTGGCGCAAGGTATCAATGACGCCTTCTTCTTCCTGCACGCGTTTCATTTCCGCCTCCACGCGTGAGGCTAAATCTGAAATTTCCACCATGCCCAACTCTGGGATTTCCACCTCTACCGGAATTTTTTTAATTTCTACCGTGACTACATTTCTAGGCATAGTTTCCCTCTATAAAATGTCATTTTTCTTTTCTTGGATTTTGCTGATTTCTTTGTCCACGCGGGTTTCTAATTTTTTAAGCGCGCTAACGGTATTGCGTTTCCACTCGCGCAAGGCTTTCAACTCATTTTCACTTTCCCGCAGTCGGGAAATAGTATCTTCCTGCTGGCGGATTTTTTGTCGCGCGGCAGCCATTTGCTGCTGCAAAGTCTGCAACCGCGACGCCGTTTGTGAAATTAACAGCTCTAACTGTTTGAGTTTTTCTTCTTGCATTATCTCAGTTCAGCTCCGAGTTTTTCTTTTAATGCGCCGACCAACGTATTAAACGCTTCGTCAATTTCTTTATCTTTTAACGTGCGGTCCGGCGCCGAGAAAGCCAGCGTAAACGTCACGCTCTTTTTGCCTTGCGGCAGATGTTCGCCTTCGTACACGTCAATTAAATCAAAGTGCAGTGCCACCGCAAGTGCCGTTTGCTCCAGCACTTGTTTAATCTGCCCGTACGGCGTGGCTTTATCCAGCACCACCGACAAATCACGCAAAGACGGCGGCAAGGCTGCCGCAGGTTTTACCGGGGTAAAGTCGTGCATGGAAAATAGTTTTTCCAGCGGCTTTAAAGAAATTTCAAATGCCCATACCTCCACCGCTTTCAGCCCGGCTGCTTTGGTGGTAAGCGGATGCAGCGCACCGAGTACGCCTGCTTTTTTCCCGCTGATTAACACGTCCATACAAAGTTTCGGGTGCATATATACGGGTGCTTTTTCTGACGGTAACAGTTGCACACCCTTAACGCCTTCCAGCAATTCTTGCACCATGCCTTTGATCAGATAAAAATCAGCTTTTTGTCCGTTAGCGGCAAAGAATGCGCCTGCCGGCACTTGCCCGCAAAGCACGCCCGCCACAGTATAAGTTTCCGTTGGAAATCCTTTGGTTAGGCTAAAGGTGCGCGTGGTTTCAAACAACGCCACATCTGCTTGTCCGTGCCGTGCGTTAAACTCTGCATTTTTTAGTAGCGCCGGCAGTAATGTCGGGCGCAAATAATCCCACCCTTGCGCCATGGCGTTTTTAATCTTGACAGCGTTTTTGGGGTCAAAGCCAAAGGCTTTTAGTTCCTTTTCGCCCAAGAAATCAATGTTTTTACACTCGTAAAACCCTAGCCCGCATAAACGCTCACTGACCAGCTCCATCAAATCCACGCCTTTGGGATTATCAGCAAAACTGACATACGTGTGGGAAGCACCCGTCGGAATTTGGTCAAACCCGGCAAAGCGCGCCGCTTCTTCGGCCAGGTCCCAGCGGTGATTTAAATCGCGCCGGTGCGTGGGGGCCTGAAAGGTCCAGTTCTCACCGGATGCGTCAAATTTTAGCGCAAGACGGTTAAAAATATCTTTCAGTTTTTCGTCCGCAATTTCCGTACCCAAAATGCTGTTAATTTGCGCCGGTGTAAAAGACACAACCGGGTTTTCAAACACTTGCGGATACACATCCGCAATTTCAGAGGGTGTGCCGCCGCAGCTTTCAGCCAATAATTCCGTAGCGCGGTGCAAAGCCAACAGCGTCATGCCGATATCGGCCCCGCGTTCAAACCGCTGCGAAGAATCAGACGACACTCCGTATTTTTTAGAGGTTTTGTTAATGGTCGGCGCGTCAAAATAGGCAGACTCCAAGAAAATATCCGTCGTGCTATCTGTAATGCCGGAATTTTTACCGCCCATAATGCCCGCCAGCGCGGTGGCTTTGTGCGCGTCGCCAATGAGCAGCGCATTTTCATCAAGCGTCAGTTCGCGCTCGTCAAGTAGCGTAAATTTTTCCTCTTTTTGTGCGCGGCGTACCACTACCGTATCGCCTTCAATTAAATTTCTGTCAAATGCGTGCATGGGCTGCCCCAGCTCAAACATCACATAATTGGTCACGTCAATGAGTGCATTTTTCGGATTAAGCCCCATGGCAGACAAGCGCTCTTGCACCAGCTGCGTAGACGGCGCATTTTTCACACCGCGGATTAAGCGGCCGCTGTAGCGCCGGCACGCTTGGCTGTCTTGCACGTCAATCTTAAGGCTCGCGCCCTCTCCTTTGATTTCCTTCGGAGCCGGAAATTTGACAGGCTTGTTCAGCAGCACGCCCAGTTCGCGCGCTACTCCTAAATGCGACAATAAATCCGGGCGGTTAGAGGTAATTTCTAAATCAAACAGCGCGTCGGCCTTGCCGTATAAACTGCGCACGTCCGTACCTAATTCTAATTTTTCATCCAGCACCAAAATCCCGTGTGCGCGGGTGTTGGTCAGCCCCAGCTCATCAGAAGAACAAATCATCCCCTCGCTCACAACACCGCGTATTTTAGCAGGGGTTAATGTAATTTTGCCCAGGCGCGCTCCCACACGGGCCAGCGGTACTTTTTGTCCGACGGCCACATTGGGCGCCCCGCATACCACGCGCTGCGTTTTGCCGCCGCCTAAATCCAGGGTCACCAAGTGCAAATGGTCAGAATTGGGGTGGTCCTCAATTTGCACAATTTGCGCCACGTTCACCCCTTCAAAATCCGCGCCTTTTTTCTCTACAGAAGCCACTTCAATGCCCAGTTTAGTAAAGTGCGCCACCATTTCTTCAGGCGTGTAATCTAAATCAATAAAATCTTTTAGCCAGCTGTATAATATCTTCATATTCTGCCTCTAAAATTGTTTGAGTATGCGCAAATCATTTTCATAAAATGTGCGGATATCATTAATGTTTACCAGCATCATAGCCAAGCGTTCCACACCCATACCAAAGGCGTAGCCGCTGTATTTTTCCGGATTAATGCCGCAATTTTTCAGCACGTTCGGATGCACGATACCCGAGCCTAACATTTCAATCCAGCCCGAGCCTTTGCACACATTGCAGCCTTTGCCGCCGCAGAAAACACACTTTACATCCACTTCGGCGCTGGGCTCTGTAAACGGAAAGAACGACGGACGAAAGCGGATTTCCGTCTTATCCCCCAATAGCCCTTTCATAAAAGCGCTCAGGTCGCGCTTAAGGTCGGCCATGCTGACATTTTCGTCCACATACAAGCCTTCAATTTGATGAAAAACTGGGCTGTGCGTGGCGTCTAAACTGTCGTTGCGGAACACGCGCCCCGGCGCCATAATGCGCAGCGGCGGCTGGTGTTTTTCCATAAAACGGCTTTGCACATTAGACGTATGCGTGCGCAACACCATAGAAAGCGGCGAGCCGGTTTGCGCAAAAAACGTATCTTGCGCGTCGCGCGCCGGGTGATGCAGCGGGATATTAAGCATATCAAAGTTGTGACGTTCGTCCTCTACCCACGGACCTTCCGCCCACGTAAACCCCAGGCTAGATAAAATATCAGTCATGCGTTTTTGGGCAATAGACAGCGGGTGGCGTTTGCCGCGCGCCAACGGACGCCCCGGCAAAGTTAAATCCAAATGCACGCGGTTTAATTCCTCGTTAAGCGCCGCGGCGGATAATGCCGCTGTTTTATCTTCCAACGCAGCAGTCAAAGCGGCTTTTAAGGCATTACCCAAAGGCCCGGCCGTCTTTTTATCTTCTATAGAAAAATCTTTCAGATTTTTAAGCAGTTCCGTCAGCGCGCCTTTGCGCCCCAAGGCAGCCACGCGCAATTCTTCCACGGCGTTTAAATCAGCCGCTGCCGCAATTTTAGCGGTATATTCTTGCTCCAGTTGAGAGCAGACAGTTTGAAATTCTTGTATAGTCATAGATACTATATTTTACTTTATTATTTACGGCTTGGCGGGGAAAGTTTAAGACATAGTATTAGATTTTATACTCATATCTGTAAAGACACCGCAACCACTCGTGCGGCCAAGGTGCTATGTCTTATACCTTGCGTTGTATGACAATTTGCGCTGCTATACATAAATAAAGCGGCTTGTAAAAAGCCGCTTATGTATAGGATAAAATCTGTTACCTATTCTAACAATTCCCCGTCTACAGAACTACACAATTTGTAGTTCCAGGACGCATACATTTCTGCCAAACTGTTGCGCGGCACGGTGACCGTCGGATTGGTACGCGCACGCGATGATGCCACATAATACCAGGGCACTCCCTTGCGTTGATCGGATGTATTATAAGCAATCACGAAATAGCGCAAGTTGTTTTTTGTCACAGGCAACACATATAATCCCATATGTTTGCGCAAGGTTTCTTCGGAACAGTTGGTCTGTTTTTTAATCAGTGCCAACTCCGTGCGGGAAATCTCTTTATATCCATTTTCATTTAATTTTTTGATTTGCGCAGCCACTTTATCTAAATATGCTTGGGTTGGCGGAACCGATTCTGACGGCAGCAAATATGCTTTTCGCCCCTGCAGCGCCTCATTATACACATACATACCGCTTTTGTTAAGGGTGCTGTCCGGCAAGAAAATTTTGTTTCCTTTTAAGTCGCGCAAATCAAATACATCTTGGGTGCGCACACCTGCTTTTTGAAATACAGCAAAAGCATCTTGCCCGATTTGTTTTTGCATAGCATTGTATCCGCTCAGTGTAAGTACTTCGCGCGCAAAACTGGTGTCTTGAAATAAAGTGGCGATATAATCAGGTGGCATAACCGGATAATGCCCTTTTAAATAGTCAATTCCGCCGCGTTGCTCGGCTGCGTGAATTTTGTAAAACAAATCCCGGTCTGTGTCCGACAGTGTTTCTTTATCCGGCAGCACCGCATAGCGTTGTTTTAGTGCCTCTAATATTTCTGCATCTGTAAAATAAATTGGCTCCAGGGCAATTAAGCGTTTGCGCGCTACCAAATTAAGCGGCTCTACCGCTAGTGCTGTTTGATAAACAGCAGCTGCCCCATTTTGATCTCCTTGCGCTTCGGTAATAACCCCTTTGCCCACCAGCGAATTGACATTAGCCTTGTTATACACCAGCGACTGGTTATAATAATTCATGGCTTCCTGGTTGCGCTGCTGTTTTAGCGCGATGTCACCTAACATAGAATAGGTGTAAGACCAGTACGGAGATTTCCTCTCCATATATTTTAGTGCCGTTAAAAAATAATTCTTAGCATTTTGCAAATCGTCTTGTGTTAAGCACACTCCGCCTAAACTAAGCAGCACATCAACATTGGCCCTGTCATAAGACAGACAGCGTTCAAAGGTAGTTTTGGCATGTGTGTAATCCCGCGCGGCAAATTCTTTTTTGCCCTGCTCTAAACAGCCGGACAAACCGTTTTGCGCCGCGGCACTTCCCACACAGCCAATCAGCAAACTAATAAGCAAAATCTTTTTGAAATAATGCATAAATCCCTTGTGTAATTTTTTCCGCGCGGGAAAGTTTAATTGTATGTGAAAATACAAATCCCGTCCTTTCTATTTTAGCAAGATTTGCCCGGTAAACTAAACCCATTACCCGGCACGGCATTGTTTTCCGCTGCGGTAAGGCGCGCATAATCTGCGCGGCTTGCTTGTAATAATTTTTAGATACTTGCGCCAGTTCCTGCAAAGCCTGCGCCAGTTGTTGCGGGCGCGTGTTTTGCAATACATCCTCTCGCGTAAGGCCGTATTTAGCTAGCAAATCTTGCGGCAAATACACCCGGCCCAGTTGTGCGTCCTCATGCACATCCCGCACAATGTTGGTCAGCTGCACGGCCGACCCCAGTGCATAGGCCAGTTCTTCTGCTTTAGGGCCCTTAATACCCAAAATATCTAAAGTTGCCAGCCCCACAATTCCGGCTACACGCCATAAATACCAGCGAAGCGCGCCCAAATTTTCATACGGCTCTGCGTGCACATCTGCTTCCATGCCTTCTATCAGCAGCAAAAAACGGTCCTGTGGCATAGAAAAATGCCGGGCTAGGCGGCCTATGTCTTGACCCAATTTTGTTTCGGCTTCTTCCTTAAATGCGCGGTCTATTTCCTTGCGCCAAAAGGCCAGCTCTTTGGCACGGTCCGGCACGCCGGGCTCGTCAGCAATATCATCCATCAGGCGGCAAAAAGAATAATACGTGGCAAGTGCCTGCCGCCGCTTTTTATCTAGAAATAAAAAGGCCGGGCCGAAACTGGATTTTTTATAAGCCGCTTGATCTGCGTTCATCTTTTCTTCCCGTTTTTATAAATGTACAGCAACGCCGCGCCGGTGGCTGTGGCATAAATGGAGTACGGCGGAATAGTAAACCTAATTTTATACAGTTGTTCTACCTGTTTAAAAAGTTCTGCCGCGCACGGCATTGTGCTTAAATTTCCGGTTACCACCACATCCTTAATGGTGTCATTACGCAAGGCAAATACCGCCAGCATACCAATAGTCTGAAACACCATATTGACTACTCCGCGCGCCAAATCCTCCGGTGTGCAGCCGTCGGCCATTTTGCCAAAATTGGAGGCGGTCACTTCCGCTGTTAACGTGGAAATATCCCGCGCGCTAATATCGGAAACATGCAAATCTACTTTTTGCAAATTTCCTTTATGCGCCATTTCTACTATCGTGTCAAAAGACCGCGCGTTACACAAAGCACCGCACAGCCCCAGCACTGTTCCGCCGCCCACACCTGTACCGCCAATGTGCTTGATGCCGTGTTTATCTGCGCGCACCAAAGCAGTACCTGTGCCCATGCTGATTACCAACGCTTCCGCCTTTTTAGACAATGCCAGGCCGCCCAACCCAATGGCCTGAAATTCATCCACATGCACCGCCGGGATGCCGTAAATTTCTTTTTTAAACAAAGACGACCCAACCCCGGTCAGCACAATTTGTTTCACTTGGGACAGGTCCAATTTATTTTTACTAATAAATTTACCCAGCGCGCCATAGGCAGAGGTTTGCGGATCGGCTGCTTCCACCTGCAAGCGGCCAATTAATTTGCCGTTTTCATAATAGCCCACAATCTTGGTAGTGGAGCCACCCACGTCAATACCGATAATTATGTTCATTTGCTTTCCTCCAACCCAATGGCTTTTAGGAACGGGCCGATTTCTTCGCTGCGGCCCAAGAAATTTTGCACCATTTGCGTTTCTTCCACCGTGCCGCCCTTTTCCAAAATTTCGCGGCGGAACTTTAAACCTAAATCCGTATTAAATACGCCGTTCTTTTCAAATTCATGAAAGAAATCCTGCGCAATTACTTCTGACCACAAATACCCGTAATACCCGGCATCATAGCCGCCCATAATGTGCCCGAAAGACGCCTGCGGATACGTGTTTTTGGTCAGCGGCAGCATGCGGATTTTTTTGGTTAAATCAAAATATGTTTTGGTGCTGTCTAAGGTTTTGGGCGCGGTGTGCAGCGTCATATCATATTGCGCAAAAAAGTTTTGGCGCAAGTAAACTCCGCCGGAGCCATAATTTTTGGCAGCCAGCATTTTTTGCAGCATTTCGTCCGGCAGCGGCTCCCCTGTCTTGTAATGCTTGCTGATTTTTTTAAGCACCTCTGGGTGCCACGCCCAGCGCTCCAGCATTTGGCTGGGGGCTTCTACAAAGTCCCAGCTGACGCTCGTGCCCGATTGCGCGCTGTAGCGCGCTTTGGTTAAGGCATTGTGCAGCACGTGCCCGAACTCGTGAAACAAAGTGGTCACTTCATTGTGTTTTAGTAGCGACGGCGTATTTTTGGACGGTTTGTTTACATTGGCTACAATCGCCACAAACGGGATTTGCCACGTGCCGTCCTCTTTTTCCTGCCCGCCCACTAAATCAAAACACGCGGCGTGTTTATATTTGCCTTCGCGCGGATACAAATCCATATAAAAATAAGCCACCAGCGCGCCGTCTGATTTATTGACTACTTTAAAAGCTTTTACGTCCGGGTGCCACACCGGGATATGGACCGGCTCAAAAGTAATCCCAAACAAATTGCCAAACAAATCCAGCATGCCGCTAATCACCACATCAGACGGAAAATACTCTTTGATTTTTTCCGGGTCCACGTCTAAATTTTCTTTTTTATACTTCGTGGCCCAATATGCATTTTCATACGGCAAAATGGTGCGGCTTTTGCTGCCTTTCTTTTCATTTTTATAAGCCAGCAAGGTTTTGTCCTCTTTTTTGGCCATGGGTTTTAAGCGTTTTTCTAAATCTTTTAGGAAGGTAAATACGCGCTGCGGATTTTTAGCCATGCGGTTTTCCAATTTTAAATCCGCGTGCGTTTTGTAGCCCAGCAGATGCGCAATTTCCCGGCGCAGCGTAAGCGTTTTTTCCAGCAGCTGCACATTATCTGCCCCGCCGCGGCGGTTGTATTTAAACTCCAGCTGCTTGCGCGCGGCGTCGCTGTCGGCGTTTTGCATAAACGGGATATAATCCGGGTAATCTAAGGTTATGCGGTATTTGCCGTCCTCGGTTTTTTGCAGTTTGGAAATATAATCTGCGCCCATGCCGGACAATTCTTCTTCCGTCACGTCTAAATAATCCTTATACTCTTGCACGTTTTTATCAAACTGGATAACGTATTGCGCTTTTTCTTTATTTAAATTTTTAAAGGTCTCCAAGTCTTTGTCGGACAATTCCATACCGCTGTTTTTAAATCCGATCATCATATCTTTAAGTAGTAGCGCCTGATCCGGCTCCAGCGTGAGTTTTGTGTCTGCGTACGCTTTAATGGCGCGGTACACGTCGCGCCGTGTGGCGATATCCACCATGTGCTGGCTCATTTCCATTTGTAAGGCGAGCGCAGCATCGCGGAAATTTTTATCCGTGGAAACATAAGACAAAAATCCGCTCATACCCAGTGCGTTTCCGTAGCGTTCAAACGCGCGCTCATAGGCAAGCACGGTGTTTTCAAAGGTGCGCGTTTCGTCGGGAAGTGCCACCAAAGCATCTAAATCCTTTTCCAGTTGTGCACGCGCTGCGGCTTCTGTAGGCGCCAGCTCCGCTGCCTTATAATCAAACTGCAACACCCCGTCTTTGGTAAACATATTTGGCATGGTAAACGCTCCCGTAAAAATGAAACACAAAAAAGATATGAGTATGATTTTTTTCGTCATACTCATATCATAGCATTTATCAAAACAACTAGAGGACCGTTAATTATAAAGGCAGTATATAATAGTCACACGGATCACCACACCAAGACGGGGTCTCTACAGGTCCTATTAATTTGCATTTTTCGGCTGTTCCCCGGCAATAGACAAAGCCATTGGCGGGGTCTCCTTCAAAACCAGGCAAATTTTCGTCTTGGCTAAGAGCATGCAAGTGACAATAAGTTTCGTTTCCAATATAATACCTATAATATTTCCCTTCTTCCAAAACGCCTAATTGACTTAAATCTGTTGTGCACACTCCGTTGGCCAGTCTATATAGCTTTTCAGCGTCTGCCATGCGCCGCAAATTAATAAGTGCTTCTGATGTGCGGCTCTTAACCACCGCTTTTTGATATTGCGGCAAGGCAATAGCTGTTAAAATACCAATGATAAGTACGACGATAAGTAGCTCAATAAGTGTGAAAGCGTTTTTGCTGTCA
>CAJOLM010000017.1 GCA_905235355.1 uncultured Elusimicrobiales bacterium | reverse complement strand
GGTCCCTCTGTCGGTTATGGCGCGTTTGGGCAGCGTTTGCATTGTCTAGGTTGGAATAAAAAGGCCAAACTGGACGTGGATGATGCCGCTACCGAAGCCAATGAGTGCCAATACGTCAATAGTCATAAGCTATTTGAGTTGAAAGTCACCGGCAAACCGGCCAAGTGGAAATATCGCTATCACGCTGTGGTAGTAGAAAACGACCTCAACGGAAAGAAAATCTGCGGGCCGTTGCCACGACGCGATTGCACGTCCACCATTTCGGGTGTCAATCAAGACAAAACAAAATCCACTCAAAGCGATGGACCGATCTTTGAGCGTCAAAAAGTGGATCCGGATCCAAACCATAAATCCACTACGCGCTTCAGCTCCGGGAAAACGTACGAAAATCCGGAATTGGAAGCGTATGATAAAGACTGCGTGATTTACGTTGGCAATAGCGAGCGCTTTAACTACAAAATGTTCCAAGACGAAGTAGGAGAAGTGCTTGAAAACTTGGGCTTCCAACAAGGAGATGTCTCCAAGCTATGAAGCATCCTATGTCCAGCACCAGCATTAGCAGCTTACCGCTGAAAAAACGGATGCCGATGCGGTATGTGGACTTCCTGGATGTGTATGTCAATCACCAGGGCTATAGCTACTGCCCGAACAAAGCGCAGATCAGAAAAGATGTCGTGATGAAGGGATGTGATTTTAATGCCTTCCGCATTACGGCCGATAAGATTCCGTCGCCGGACCAGATTACGGGTGTCTTAACGTTTGACCCGGAGTCCCATGGGCAAGCAGGAGACAAAATCACCGTAAAGGTTGAATTGAAAGGAGATGGTTTCCAAGCAGGCCCCGTGGCAGCGGTTGCTGTGTCGGACTCTGAGGATAATAGTTCAACGACGCAAAAATTTATCCTTAAAGATACTAACACCTTGCAGCAATTAATGGCTTATTATAAGAAGAACCCAACAGCGAAAGTGACTGCTCACTGGACAGCGGAGATGGAAGGAACTATCTCTACTGATGACGCGGATTACACGGGTGAGGGTGTTGAACCTCGTTCCGAATTGGATGATACCCCGCCACAAGCCGAAACACCGGAGAAGGTAAATGTGAATGCTACCACATTTGCTCGCACGTTAGCAACCATCCCGCAACTAGCAAGTGGTCGCAAATCGTTAGGTAGCGCTGCTTATCTTGAGCCGGGTGCTCCTGAGTCCGAGGCGGCCAACTCGGACAAAGCCCGTAAAGAAGCTCAAAAGAAGGCCCTGGAAGCAATTAAGAAAAACGGCAATGTACTAGCAGATGGCGCGCCGGCTTTATTTGACACAATAGTTCAGAATTGTTTCCCGAATCCAGGGGTGGACGACAACATTGCGTTAAGTTCCAACCAGGCAAATACGTTTATGCTGAAGGTGCGGGAAGAGTATAATAGCAAGCATTCGGATCTGCCTATTGCGTATGATGCAATGTACCCGACTATCGCGCAGCTGGTGGACGCCATGAATATCTCTATCAGTGAAGGAGATCAACTGGTGCCCAAGGCGGCTGTATGTCAACTAGGTAAAGTTGTGTCCAATATTTTCAAGGACAAGACGGTGTATAGTTCCTATACAAATAAGGATGGGAATCCGTTTAACAATACGTTTGGTGCGTTTGCTACCTACATTGAGTTTGACAGTATCCATTTCCCTAGTCCGGAAGCGGAAGATGCTAAGGATGGTGTCAACCGGCGGTTTATGCCCCCACTGTCCGTGGAGCATTGGTACAACTTCGGGGACTATTGCTGGAATGGAGAGTGTCCTCCGCCGAATGGTCAATTTAGGAAGGATTTGGATGCGCGCAAGCCTTATGCGGAAAATGAGGATATTTTCCCGTTGAAAGACTTATCCTTACTTGCTGGGGTGACATGGGCTGGCGGGAATGCGGCGGCAGATACTAAAAACCGTCAAACATATTGGGCCAAATATCGGGACATTTATCCGCACGGTGGCTGTGATAAGGTGTATGGTGACGCAACTATGCCTGCAAAAGATGCCATCAATTATATAAAAATGGTTTGCCGTGTGGAAAATGCGGTTAAGAAGGAGGGTATGTTCTATCTTTCCAAGCCACGTGCATCTACTAGAACCAGCTCTACTGGTAATAACGACAGTGTAGTGAGTTCCGGTGGCGGTAGGGAATCGGAGAATGTGAGGGATTGACGGCAAGTAGTTTGATCCGCCCCGGGGGTTTCCCGGGGCGGTTTTTATTATGGCGGGGAGCTAGAGCTGTTTTGGTATATACAAATAAGTGTCATTCTCAAGGTTGTAGTTGAGAATCTTCCGCTAATTGTGCTGTATTAAATAAAGGAAAATCTTATTTATAAACAGCCAAGTAAGCGGAAGATCCCCGACAGAGACACTCGGGGATGACGCTTTATTTATAATGGCGGTGTGCGTGTTTATTTGTTGAAAAAAAGGGCCAAAAATAAGGCTTGACTTGTTTTTTTTTTTTGATACAATACGGGGTAGGTAAGTTAAATAAGGAGTGAAGAATATGGAAAAAGCATTTACGCTTATAGAATTACTAGTCGTGGTCCTTATTATTGGTATCCTTGCCGCTATTGCCTTGCCGCAATATCAAAAGGCGGTTTGGAAGGCAAGATTTACCCAACTGATTATTTTCAATGATGCAATTGTCAAAGCACAAAAAGTGTATTTTTTGGCAAACGGAGAATATGCAGATAGCTTGGATGAATTAGATGTACAGATTCCTGATATAGATAGTGCAAGTTGCCAAGCCGTGTATGGCTTTACGTATGGCTCTGTTTTGTATGAACATGCTACGTTGTGTTCGTTATCAGATGGGATAGGGGCTTTATCAGAAGATTTAGATTCCGGGGAAAAGTTTTGCTGGTCGTATAGCGAGCAAACAGATTCCCTTTGTGCAAATTTTACCCAAAGCACTTCCTGGAAAAGCGTGTGCGGCGCAGAGCGTTATTGTCACGTCTATGTAACAGAATAAAAATCCCCGGGATAGACCGGGGATTTTTAGATATATAGATGCGTTAAAACCGCAGCATAGAGGTATAATTTTTAAGGCGGGTTTCTATTTCGCCTTTTTTAATACCCGCTAAACGCTTCACGCTAAACGATTCAATCGTAAAAGAGGCCATGACATTGCCAATCATCATGGCACGTTTGATAGCGGAAAGCGTATCCCATTTGCGAAGGCTGGCTAAATAGCCCGTTGCTCCGCCACCAAAGGTGTCGCCCGCACCTGTGGTGTCGTATACATTTTCCAACACATAAGGCGGAAACTGCACAATGCCCAGCTTGCTCACCAGCATAGAGCCGTTGGGTCCTAGTTTAATGATAACGTGCTTGGCGCCCAGTTTTAAAATCTTTTTCCCGGCGGTGATTAAATTGTATGTGCCGGTCAGTTGACGCGCTTCGGCTTCGTTTAAAAAGAATAGATCAGTCTTTTTAAGCACCTTAAGCAGCGCGGCTTTTTTAGACGTAATCCAATAGTTCATGGTGTCACACGCGACGAGCTTTGGATTTTTCACTTGTTTTAAAACAGATAGTTGCAGCTCTGGGTCAATGTTAGCCAAAAAAACAGTTTTGGCATTTTTTTGCTCACTAGTTAATACAGGATTAAAATTTTGAAATACATTTAAATCCGTAAACTTGGTGGTGGCGTTTTTAAGGTCTTTGTCATAGCTGCCGCCCCAATGAAAGGTTTTTCCCTCTTTGACTTGCAGCCCTTCAATGTTTACGCCGCATTTTTTAAACGGAGCGCGGTCCCGGACGGTAAAATCCGTACCGACTACTGCCACGATGGCGGGCTTGGCAAAGTAGCTGGCGGAAATGGAAGAATAGCTGGCTGCCCCGCCTAATACGCGTGCCGCGCGCCCGTGAGAGTTTTCCACCGTGTCAAACGCGACAGATCCGACCACTAAGATTTTGTTGTCCACGGTTATGCCTGTTCCTTGAGTAAAGTTTTGATTTCTACGCGGTTATTGAAGTCATCAAAGAAAGCGCGTTGGGCGGTTTCCATTTTGGTTTCAAATAATTGCTTTTCAAAATCGGCTTTATTCTTTTCAAAATTTTTCAAATTACCGTTTTGCACTTGATAAGAAAAACGCACTTCTTCCGGCGTAAGTTTGTAAATAGAGTATAGTGCCATGCGGAAGCGGTTGGCTAATTTGCTGCGGCGGATTTGTTCCTCAAATTTAGCAGGTGTCACGCCCAGTTGATGTTTGACCGCATATTCATAGGCTTGCTTATTAAACTGACCATTTTGACTAAAAGCTGGAGAAGATTGAATATCCAACGCCACTTCATAATCTGCCACCGTCATGCCAAATTCTTGGGCGGCTTGATTGAGCACTTCTTCGCTAATGAGCGCACTGAGCGTCTGCTGTTGCAAATAGTGCATCGTTTCTTCGTCCACATCTGTACCATTATTGCGTAATATACGAGCTTGAGCATCCGTGGCTTTGTACAAATCACGATACGTAATCGGCGTGCTGCCCACTAACGCGGCATTGGTGCTAAAGGCCCCGCTGTTGTAAGAGTTCAACCCGATATAACCGATACTGGCAATAAAAAACGCCAGGGTGATAATCAAAATAGATTTTTTATGTTTGATGAGAAAAGAAATCATGTATTACTCCTCTTAATTTGTTTGTTTATGTTCTACTTCTTGATCTGCGCTTATTTGGCACATACCATTTATTTGGGCACCTTCTTCTACAATCATTTTTTGGGCGCGTATGTCTCCTTTAATAGAGGCAGAATTTAAAACTTCCAGTATATCTGCGCAAATGTTGCCTTGTACTTCGCCACCGCATATTACGGCTTGAGCGGAAATATCGCCCACAATGCTACCGCCTTGCCCAATAATTACTTGGCGCGCATTGTCTACTGACCCTTCCAGACGACCGTCCACGCGCAAGGAACCTTGCACGCTTAGCGTTCCCCGGAAATAACACTCTGCACTGACGATACAAAAATATTCGCCAGATGCAAAATCAGAATCCTTCTTTAAAAAACCCATTTTTGCTGCCTCCTAAAAGATATACAAATCATTTAAAATAATTGCGTGGATTGACGGGGCGTCCGTCTTTCCATATTTCATAATGCACATGTGTTCCTGTGCTGCGGCCTGTGGTACCCATAAAAGCAATCTGCTGTCCGCGTTTGACTACATCCCCAGCTTTTACTTTAATCCCGGTGGCATGAGCATATAGGGTGGAATAACCTAACCCATGGTCAATTAATACCGCCTGTCCATAACCGTTTACCCAACCTGTATGACGGACCACGCCATCTGCAGTGGCAACAATTGGGCTGTCGGGTTTTCCGGCAAAATCAAGACCATTATGCATGCGGCCTGTAGGCTTGCCAAAAGGATCGCGTCGGTAACCGAAGCCGGAAGTAATACGCGCAGAGGAAGGACGAATAGAAGGAGTAGAATGATTATCCTCTAAGCGGTTGGCATAATACCAGGCAATTTCTTGGAAGGATGCCAAACGCTCTTGCGCGTTTTGCTGCATACTGTCTATATATTTTTCAAATTCTTCCGTGTCAAATTCTTTTAAATCAGTGCTAAATAGCCGCTGGGCGCGTTCATCTTCTTTACGTGTTTTTTCTTCCAGTGCCTGGGGCAAATTAATAAATTTTCCGCCGGGCATACCCAGCATTTGGCGCATTTGTTGCTCGGTAGTTTGCGTAAGGGTCAAATACTTGCGTCCGCGTTCCAGCTCATCCGAAATCAACTGCATTTTTACGCGCATCAACCGGTTGTCGGCCTTGGTGACTTGATAGTCATATGTCCGGCTCCATACCCACAACGCTCCTAACGTGAAAACTACCCAAGTAATCACAAAACATACCAGTGCCAACCCTGTAACTTTTATTTTTTTAGAGGCACCGGAGCGAGGCATTATAATAATGTCTACGCGGTCGCTTAAAAAACGGAGTAAAGACTGCTTGGCCATACCCTGTTATTCTATCATATTACAAATTGAGTTGGACAGAGGGAGCCATGATTGCTTATAAGGCAATTAGTTTTTTGAGTATGTCTTCATGAAAGCGCCACAGGCTTTCGTCTTTGCTGGCTAAATTATTAGCTATCATTACAAAAGCGATTAGGCGGCCCTCGGTGTCATACACATAGCCGGCAGCTGCTTTTACCCCATCAATTGTGCCACCTTTGACGCGCACCTGATTGATACGTTTGTGAGACTTTAAAAAGCGTCGTAATATGAGTAAATCTCCTCTGTCATCGGGGGTGGCCAGTGAATTATAATATTCTTTAAAATAGGGGCTTTTGCTCATAAACACCAGCGTATTAAGCAGCGTTTGCGGGGTGAGCAAATTATCTCGTGCCAGACCGCTTCCGTCGTATAAAACTGTATCGGTGGCACCGGCGATATTGTTTTGTTGCAAAAATTGGTTTAAGGCTGCCAGCCCGTTTTCCAGGCTGCCTTTTTTACCTGCGTGCAATGCCAGTTGCCGCAGCAGCATATCTGCATATAAATTAAAACTGCGCTTATTAACAATGACAATAATATCTTTCAGCAGCGGTGACTGGTAAGTATGCAGCAGTTGCATGGTGCTGTAGTCCGGCGCGTCATACAAAACTTGCGCGTCTTGCATGACCTCAATACCCGCTTCTTGCAAAGCCTGGCGCAAGGATTGTACGGCAAATAAGGCTGGGTCCGGTAGGGCAGCTTTGATCGTAAATCCGGTGACGCTAGTGGGAATTGTGCCAAAAATTTTCAGTTCATACTGGCCCGGTGCGGCATAGACATAGGCATTGTCTTTTTTAGACAGACCGTCTGTTTTGACAAAGCTTTGCATAGACAACCCCGATACCAAGGGGGTTGTAGAAGCAACGTACACGGGCTGATTGGCACGCAGTTGTGGCTGGAAATGAATATCAAATGAATTGTCATTAAAGCAAAGCGGGCTTGCGGGAGCGGCATAATAGTTGCCCATATTTTCCCAATTTACTTTGGGCGAAACGGACGGTCCTTCAAAGGCAGATACGTCAGCATAAATAGGGCCTTCTATGCGTTTGATGCCAGCTTTTTGCACAGCGTCCACCCATTTCTTAACCACTTTTTGCCAAGACTCTGCGCCGGGTACGCGTGGCGAACCTAAAGTGGGGTCACCACCGCCTTGTACATACAAGGCACCAGACAGCGTGCCATTTTCGTGCGGTGTGGTGGCGGCATATAAACGGGTTTCAAAGCGGTGACTCGATCCAAAAGTTTCTAATGCAGCTGCGGAAGTAAGCAATTTTAATGTGCTGGCAGGCGTCAAACGCGTGCGTTCGTGCAAGGCAAACAAGGGTTCTTGTATTTGATCTGTATAAGCAGCAATACCGCCCCACGAAGCACCCTCTAGCACGGGCATTTGCTGTTTGTCTTGTACGAAATTTTGCAACGGGCCGGTAGTTTGCGGTTCTTGCGCAACCAAAGCGACCGGACAAATTGCCAGCAAACAAAGCAAAGGGAAATTGTATTTCATAGATTACCTAAAACCAGGGGTACCATTTATCCCGGTCACGTATATTCATAATCAGAGCCACTGCCAACATATCGCGCGCAGAGAGTGCCTGCGGCTTATCCATTTGACAGATAAATTGATTAAACGCTGAACGTGTGTTGACAATCTTACCAGAGCTTTCCATTGGTCCTTGGATGGTGTAACTGGCGCGCAACAACCCCCATAGATGTCCGGTAAATTTACGCGTGATAGCCAATGGCAAGCTCTCCTCTTTAATATGGGCCAGCACTTGGCGGTTTTTGTCTAGCAGTTGCCAGCTGCGCAACAGTGAAAAGCGTTTGCGCTCCAGGAGAAGAGTTTCTTTGGATTTAACAAAATAAGCCATGTAACATTCTTTTTTGAGTCCAAATCCGCGCTGCACCACATAGACAGCTTTTTGACCGCGGCTGTCATACAGGGCGAACTGGCGCATGACCAGCTGGGACCATAAAAGACCGCAAATTAAAATGACAATACCTAGCGGAATAATTAAGGAGATGGCAGAATAAATCGTATTGTAGGTCATGGCGCTTATGGGGATTAATTGCGTGTTTTCCAGTACGCCAGTAAAAGCTACTACCCAGACTGCGCCGACAATTAACAAAATGCCGCCGAATAAAAACAAACTATCCCAGCGAGAAGACAACGAGAGTAAGACATTTCCCTGATTGTCCCGCGCGCGGAAAATGAGTGAAGGGGTTCCATAAAGCCGTTTAAATTTAATCGGGTATGGAGAATTGGGGTTTACTTGGGTGTTATCTTGATACGGTTTAATAAATAGGCGCAAGACCAACGTAACCGCCAACAGAAATAGGTAGAGAAACATTAAGATGACAATTGCATCAAAGCCGTGCCCCAGTTGCTGGATATAGGGGGGCATATTGGGTGTAACTAATGTGCGGGCATAAGTGCGGCGCGGCGCCGGTTTGGGCGCGGCGGGAGCTGGAGCTTTCGTAACAGTGGGGGCAGGTGGCATATTTGTTTCTGCAAGCAGCAAATTTTCTTCTGTTACAGCTGGTGTAGAATCTATATCGTAGGCACGCTTATCGGATAAATCCATTTCCAGGCTGGCAGCCGGCTGATTTGTGACCGGAGAAATAAAAGAGAAAATCAAATCTGTTTGTGCATACGACAAATCTTTAGCGAGCACGGAATATGCCTGTTTACCGATGAGAAAATAACCGGAGCTAAAATCATTTTTAGGAGTAAAAAAGCTGATGTAAAAGAATGGTTCGCCTGTGGCAAAATCAATCCGTTTAATTTCTTCCCCGGTGTATGTGTTTCCAACGACCTGCATTTTCTTCTTTTTAATATCCAGCAAATCTGTTTGTGCTTTTTGTTCAATACAGGCTTCTGTGGCACAGTTCGCTACAGGTTTAAAATCCATGCGGGCTGCTTTTGTGACGACAGACAATACCATGCCCTCTGCAGGTTTTTGAGCAACAGACCAACCTGCTGGCAGTTCAATGGTAAACTTTCCATCTGATGAAGTAAACACAGCCGCCTGTAAGATACACGTACACAGTAGCGGCAACAACGCTGCAAAAAGTCTCTTTATAAATTTTCGCCGTACGGACATATTAATTATTATATATATTCTTGCGGGTGCGAGTAAACTTGTTTTTATGTAGTATTACATTGCCCTAAGCATACAAAAAGTGATATCATATACTGAGATGAAAAGGAGTATTTTTGCATGCAGAAAGTGATTGCCAGAATTAATACGCTTAAAAAATTGATCCAACAGGATCAGTTAGACGGGTTTGTTATTACAAATAATATTGACCAATTTTATCTATTAGGTTTTTACTTTTATCCGGGAGAAGCCGTGTTGCTTTTGCACGAAGGGGGGCTGGTGTGTTTTACGCGGCAGCTGTATGTGGAACCGCTTACGCAACAGTATCCGTTTATACGTGTCATTGGGCAAGATAAGCAAATGGCTGCGGCCGCGATAAAAGAGGTCCAGGATTTGGGATTGCACCATGTAGGTTTTGACGCAGGTAAAGAAAGTTATTTATCTGGCAATTTATTTAAGGTATCCGGGCTTGTAGAGGCACAAAGTTATGTCAGCGCGCAACGGCAGGTAAAAGATGCCGAAGAAATTGCCGCGTTGCGTGACAGTTGCAAAATTGCCTACGATACATACGAATATATACGTCCGCTGCTCAAAGAGGGCATGACCGAACTGGAAGTAGCTGCGGAAATGGAAAAATATATGCGTATCCGCGGGGTGTCGGCTACTTCTTTTTTAACGATTATTGCTTTTGGGGAAAATACCGCCAATGCCCATCATGAAACATCCGACAGAAAATTGAAATATAATGAGGCGGTACTGATGGATTTTGGCTGTATTTACAAAGGCTATTGCTCGGATATGACGCGCAGCTGGTGGTTTGGAGATAAAGAGCCTGCCGAATATACCAAGATTTGGAATACGGTCAATAAAGCTTGGAAAGCCGGTATTGCCGCCGAAAAACCGGGCAAAACGGGTCAAGAAATTGATGCGGTGGCGCGCGGCATTATTACTGATGCTGGTTATGGGGAGTATTTTACACACCGCTTGGGGCATGGCGTGGGGCTGGAAATTCACGAGGAGCCCTGCAATGACCAGACCAGCCAGGCCGTCCTACAAAAAGGCAATGTGCTGACGGTGGAGCCGGGCATTTATTTGCCGGGTAAATTTGGCGTGCGGTTGGAAGAAACAACTGTGATTACGGACGAGGGCGCGGATATTTTAACCCGCCCGTAAGGAAATTGCTATGCTGCAACGCGTGAAAGATTTTCAGAAGTTACTAAAACAGGCCCGGTTAGATGGTTATATTTGTTTGGGTACACTAGAGCTGCGTTATTTTACGGGCATTATGGATTTGGATGATGAAGAAGCTGTGCTGCTCATCACCCCCCGTAAAGTATATGCTGTTACCAAACAAATGATGGTGCCTAAATTGCAGCTGGCTGATTTTTTGACAATAGAGTTGGCCCCAGCGGATATGCTGGGTGGCGCACTTGATTTGGCGCGGCAGAAAAAGCTGCTGCATTTAGCGTTTAATCCGGCCGCGGCGGATTTTGTACGCGGAGAGAAATTGGCACAGGCCGGCTTGAGCCGTTTGGAAGGCGGCGCAGCGGAATTGCGCAAAGCCAAATATGCTGACGAGCAGAAATATATACAAACGGCTTGCCGCATTGCCGCCGAAGCGTTTGCAGAAGTGAAGCCCAAAATTAAAACCGGCATGAGCGAAAAAGAAGTGAGCACTTTGATAGCCGTAGCTATGATCAAACGCGGCGCAGAAAGCGTGCCGTTTAACATTGTAGGATTTGGGGAAAATACGGCAGATTGCCATCATATGCCTTCTGAAAAACGTAAACTGAAAAAAAATGAGGCAATCTTGATAGATTTTGGTTGTTTTTACAAAGGGTATTGCTCGGATATGACGCGCAGCTGGTGGCATGGCAATAAAGAGCCGGCAGAATATAGCAAAATTTGGCACATTGTCCAAATGGCGAAAGAAGCTGCGGTAAAAATCGTTCATAGTGCTACCCCGGCAGCAGCCGTAGATAAAGCCGCGCGCGACGTGATAGAAGATGCCGGATACGGCAAATATTATATCCACAGCACGGGGCATGGTATTGGGCTGGAAGTGCACGAAGCTCCTCTTGAGAGCAGCCGCGCCATTGGCGAGTTGGAAGAAAATTTTGTTGTAACCGTAGAGCCGGGTATCTATTTGCCGGGCAAATACGGCGTTCGGTTGGAAGACAGTTATTTGGTGACCCGTACGGGAGCCAAAAATTTGACACAAAAATAAAAGCGTGCTTGCACGCTGCAGTGAGGTAAATTATGATTAACACCACCCAGTTTCACGACGGGCTAATCTTTGAAGATGAAAACGGACAGATTGTGGAAATTGTTGAATTTCAACATCACCGCAAAAGCCAAGCCCGTGCCGTGGTGCGCGTCAAATTGCGCAATATTCATACCGGTTCTTTGATTGAAACGGCCTACCGCCCGGAAGATAAATTCAAAGAAGTGGAAGTGGAAAAACGCCCTTTCACCTATTTGTACGACGAAGGCGATATGGCTGTTTTCATGAATAGTGAAAACTATGAGCAAGTTTCTGTGCCCATAGAAAAGCTCAAAGACCAGAAAAAATATTTAAAAGATAATATGGAAACGACGGGTATTTATATTAATGGAGAGCTGCTTAATATGGAGCTGCCCATTAAAGTACCCTTGACCATTGCTTCTACCGTGCCGGGTGTAAAAGGCGATACGGTTGCCAATATGACCAAAGTGGCCACCTTGGAAACCGGAGCCGAGATTAAAGTGCCGCTCTTTATTAACGAGGGAGACAAAATCTTGGTAGATACCCGCACCGGCGCTTATGTGGAGCGCGTGGTAGAGCCCAAATAAATGGCTATTTATAAGCGCGCGCTGGGGGTGTGTGTATTACTCTTAGGGAGCGCGTTTCCGGCGTGCGCTTTTACTTTTTCGTACGGCAATTTATTTGATGTATCACAAGTAAAAAATGAGAACGGCGCGGTAATGCTGCCGCTAGCAAACGGTAAATACCGCAACATTAAACTGCTTTCTAAAGACGTTTGGCAATTTATCAAGCAGTGCCGGCAGGATTGCACGTACGAAGTAACCGGGGCGGATTTTACGTGCACCGATTACCGCAAAGCAGCCACCCGCGAGGGTATGATGATTGCCGAGGTGGAGTTTAACGGAGAAATACAGCTTACGTTTTTAGTGTTTAAAAACAAAGAAGGTTTCTCGGTTAAATTTCCGGCAGATGTACAATTTTGGGATAGGAAATTAGCGGCGCAAGTGCGCAGACGTTTGCAAGAATTAGCCGCACAAATTTTATGAAATGTGTATTGACAGACGGCACGGTGATTGCCGAAGAAGTAGAAGTGGCTGAGCAGTTTTTTAAGCGCCTGAAAGGTCTGATGTTTCGCGCGCAAATGCCGGCTAAGACAGCCATGCTGCTTTCGCCCTGCCCGCAAATACATACATGTTTTATGCGCTTTCCTATTGATGTATTATTTATTGATAAAGACGATACGGTGCAATACATTTTGGAAAATTTAAAACCATGGCGGTTAAGCCCTATTATATATCGGGCTGCTAAAACGCTTGAAATGCCTGCCGGCACATTAAAGGGCCGCGTAAAAATAGGCAATAAGATTTATTTTAAATAAATAGTTGGAGAGGGTATGAAGAAACAAATTTTACTATTCGTGTTGCTGCTTACCTTTTGTGTGCCGGGTCAGGCGCGCAATATCTGGGATGATTTTTCGTCTAATGTCACGCGGGACAATGTCCGCGCGTTTACCAAAGATTTGGGCGGCTTAATCGGCTCCGGTACATACACTACAGGGCGTGTGTTGGGCTGGGGCGGATTTCAAATCGGGCCGCGCGGCACCATGTTATTTAGAATGAGTAAGGGCAAAAATGATACCACGCATACGGCTTTAGGTGAACGGAGCGACGTAGGTGCGGTGTATTATCCGTGGCTGCAGGCCGATATTGGTATGCCATTTCGCTTGGACGGATTTATCCGCGCCAGTAGCTACCAGGGTATGACGATTGCCGGCGGCGGTTTGCGCTGGGGGATTACCAGTCCCAATGAAATGTTAGGCTCTTTGCAGCCGATGTTGGTGCTGTCTGCACATAGTGCCAGCGCGCGTGATTTTTCTGCCACGCATTACAATGCCAGCTTGGTATTATCCATGAAATTTAAATATTTTGTGCCCTATATTGGCGGCGGGGTAGATTACACTACTTTGCATATCAATCAAGCACTGCTGGCGCCGGAACTGGCAGGCAGCTCTGAATATGCCGCTACCGCGCGTGCCACAGCGGGGCTAAACTTTAAGCTGCCTTCTTATTTAGACTTAAGTTTAGCTGCCAATTATGCCTATTATGGTTTAGGGGCCGAAGCGTCTATTTCTGTACGCTTCTAGGTATGCGGGAAGAAAAATTGCTCTTGCTGTCTTGTTGCGGGCCGTGTTCGTGCGGTGTGATTGCGCATTTGGCGCGCAACGGACGCAATTTTACGGTTTTGTTTTATAATCCCAATATTGATACCGCAGCAGAATATGAAAAACGCTTGGCGGAAAATAAGCGCGTATGTGAACGCTACCATGTGCCTTTTGTTTCTTTGAATTATGAGCCGCAGGTGTGGCAAGAGGCCGTGAAGGGACTCGAGCAAGAGCCGGAACGCGGCCACCGCTGCAGCGTATGTTTTGAGCTGCGGCTTCAGCAGGCAGCGCAGTATGCCAAAGCGCATGGATTTACACATTTCTCATCGGTATTAGGTGTTTCTCGTCATAAAGATCTAGCGCAAGTAAATGCGGCCGCGCGCGCGGCGTCTGTTCAAACGGGCGTTGCGTATGATGACACCAATTGGCGCAAAGGCGGCCTGGAGGAATTACGCCGGGCAGTCAATGAAGAAATGCAGCTTTATAACCAGACCTATTGCGGTTGTGCTTTTAGCAAACAAAAGTGACTCATTATTCTGTTTGGTAGGGGCTTGATATAGAGATCAGATTTTATAGTAGCACATATATGGAGAGATATTCATGAAGGATAAAGCTTTTTCATTAGCAGAACTTTTAGTAGTAGTTATTTTATTAGGGGTATTGGCAGCGGTAGCGATGCCAAAATACTCACGTGTTTTA
>CAJOLM010000016.1 GCA_905235355.1 uncultured Elusimicrobiales bacterium | reverse complement strand
CCCTCGGGGGTGGCAATATGTCCGCGCTTTTACGCTTATTGAACTATTAGTCGTGGTGCTTATTATCGGCATACTGGCCGCCATTGCGCTGCCGCAATATCAAAAGGCCGTTTTAAAAAGCCGCTTTACACAGGGAAAAATACTAGCTAATAGCCTTGCAGAGGCCGAAGAAATATATTATTTAGCAAATAATACATACACGTTGGACTATGACGCATTAGACATACAAATGCCACCGAGTATTTCTTCTCACAGTGATGACTCACAAAACACAAAAACCTTTTCTTGGGGAAGATGCACCTTGCATCACTGTGACACCTGTTCCTCCTTTGTAAAGTGTGGAGTAAAAGAGATTTCGTACCAAATTTATTTCCTACACTCACGCATCACACCTGCTCAGCGGTGGTGTGTGGCAGACAGTGTTGATTTAACTCATATCTCTAATAAAACATGCAATACTGAGACCGGCAAAACCGCCCCAGAAGATCATTACTCAGACAGCATATGGAAAGTATGGATTTATTAAAAAAAGCGGAGCCTATTGCTCCGCTTTTTAAATCTTACGCCGGGGTGTTACCGCTAAAGTCGGGCTTGTCTGGCTCCGGGTCCGGGCAGATCGATTTGGCGCAGCGGTTGCGGAACGCGCAATCTGCACAATGAGAGGTGTCAGGGGCAAATTTTTCAGCCTCTATTTTTTCCCCTACTTCTATAAATTTGCCCAAAATTTTGGCTTCGTCAAACGCTTCAAACGGCGCACTGACCACTTTGTCAAACGCGGTAAAATAAAAGCTGGCCTTACCTTTTTGCATATTCCATGCGCGCCGCGCACCGACGGCATAAATACCCAGCTGCAAAGATTGTGTGATGTCTGCCTCTAAATCAATATCGTCGCCGGTTTTGTAATCAATCACTTCCCAGCTGCCGTCCGGATGTTTGTCCGTGCGGTCAATTTTGCCGCGCAAAGTCCATTTCCCTTCCTGGAAAATAAACTCGCGCTCCGTGCTGTCTACGGTAGTTTTGCGCTGATACTCACGCTCGGCATATTTCTCAAGCTGCTTTTGCCCTTTAATGTAATACTCCATTTGTTCGGCTGCGCTTTTGTATCCGGCACCCATCCAATAATTGTCATAATACTCCATAAGCTCGGACGGGTCATTACTCTTGCGGTGATACATCTCTAGCGCGCGGTGAATAGATACTCCCAAAGAGGACGCAGCCACCAAGCCTTCCTTGCGCCCGTCTATATATTTGTACTTATACAGGAGCGGACACTCCAGGTAGGTTTTGATTTTGGAATAATTTAGTTCGTGTACGTCGCTATACATTTATGCCGCCTTGTATTGTAAAAAATGAACTAGTGTATCGCCGTATTTTTCCTCGCGGAATTTTTCCAGCGTGTCCGGAATAGCAAATTGCTCCGTCTTGTGCGTTTGCAGCACAATGACCCCTTTGGGAGCCAGTAGTTTGGCATCCGCCACGTTTTTTAAAGCAGGCTCAGAGAAGGCCAACATTTTATTATTTTGGTCGCGGTACGGCGGCCCCATAAAAATAATATCATAGCCTTCATTGTCGCTGTACGAAAGTAAAAAGTCCAGCGGTTTTAAAATGTCTGCCTTAATCACGCGCGCGCGGTCTTCAAATCCCAGGTGCGCCAAATTGCGGTGAATATTTTTAATACACGCCGGTTCCCGGTCCACACTAACCACGCGTACCGCTCCGCGGGACAAAGCTTCTAAAGATACATTGCCTGTCCCGGCAAACAAATCCAGCCACATAGCTCCCGCTAACCGCGGGCGCAAAATATCAAACACAGACTGTTTGATACGGTCTGAAATAGGTTTGACAGGCAAATTTTTAGAGACGGAAAAAATCCGCCGCCCGCGGGCTGTTCCGGCGATAATACGCATAAAACTCCTATAATTGGGCAATCCCTTCTTTGATTGCGTAGCGCACCAGTTCTGCTTGTTTATGAATATTCAGTTTCTTCATAATGTTATTGCGGTGCACGTGAATAGTATTAAGTGACAAGTTGAAGGTTTTGGCAATTTGTTTGCTGCTGTACCCTTCTGCAATCAGCTGCAGCACTTCTTTTTCTTTCGGGGTCAATCCCGTCACATCCCGTTTGCGCGGCGAGTTTTTGCCCAAAAAGCCTTGCACGATATATTTAGAAACTTTGCTGCACAGATAAAAGCGGCCGCCGGCTACTTCGCGGATAGCGTCCACAATTTCATCAGCGGTGGAAACTTTGACGATAAAACCTTTCGCGCCGGCTTTAAGTGCTTTTTCTACAGATACGCGGTCATCATACATACTCAGCATGACCACTTTGGCATCCGGTTTTATTTTCGTTAACCGATGTACAGATTCTATACCGTTTAGTACCGGCATAGAAATATCTACTACATACACATCTGCATCATGCTCAGCAGCCCAAGCCACCAACTCTTTGCCGTTGGAAATCTCAGCTACTACCTGCATGTCTTTTCCTTTACGCTCCAGTACGGCGCGCACGCCGTCACGCACAATGGCGTGATCGTCAGCTAGCACTACTTTTATACTCATAATTTACTCTCCCCATATACGACCTTCGGGCATATTACTTCTATCACGGTGCCCTTACCAGGTTCGCTTGTAATTACAAATTGTCCGCCTAAATAAGCCACGCTGTCTTTCATAGACAGCAGCCCGATATGTTCAATAGAACGCGGGGCAGTGGTATCAAAGCCACAGCCATTATCGCGCACGGTCAGTTTGACGTCGCTCTTCCCGCGGACCAGTTCCACTTCTACCCGCGTAGCTTTGGCGTGTTTTAAAATATTATTTAAACTCTCTTGTGCCACCCTGTATAATACAATTTTAACTTCGTCACAGCCCGGCACGTCATCTTGCGCGGTAAATTTGAAAGTATGCTTGATATTGCGGTAGCGGGTTACGTTTTCCAGCATATCTTGCATAGCATCAGCCAGACCGACTGCTTCCAAATTAGGCGGACGCATACTGACTACAATGTTTTTAATCCGCTCAATACTGTCCTTGATTTGGCTGTCTAAGGCGGAAATATCTTTTAAAGCTTGCGGTTGGTCTCCGGTTTGCACGCTTTGTTTAACCATACTCAGCAGCGACGTTAAAATCACCGCCGCCGAGCCGATTTCATCATGCAAGGCAGTAGAAATATTGCGACGCTCTTCTTCGCGTGCCATTAAAAGCACTTGTGGAAAAGTGCGCTGGCCTACCTCTTTTAAAAATTGACTATGGGAATATTGGGCTGCCCAATCGGTAATATTTTTGACCAGGCCCAGCACACTGCCGGTATGCCCTTTTTCGTCGCGCAGCGGAATAAGCGTAGATTGAAAAAAACACGTATTTTGCTCGTGGCAGGCACTCCACTCATAACTGACTATTTCTCCCTGTGCGGCCTTCTGATGTGCTTGTTCATGCACCGGCTGCACCGGGTCTATTGCGATCGGCGAACCATTTCCTTTGGGGGTACCAAACAAGAACACATTCTTATGCTCCATATTGGCAATATACACCAAATCATAACCCTCTATCCCGTTTTCTTTGACAGAAGAAAGCACCGCGCCGTCTGAAACAAAACGCGCCGTTTCCCCACATTCGGTAGGTAATGGATATAAACAAGATTTTTCTTTCTTCTGTTTTGGCATATAAATAGCCCTGAATAGTATAATTAGATTTTACTATTTTTTGCTTCCTTTTAGTATACCTCTTTTTATATTAATCTATCGGGATATCGGCTAACTCCGGACTGTTCTGTAATAACGTATTACAAATAAACTAATTAGTTATTCTTCTTTTTTAGCAAAGACAGCAGACCAGGCAAGTTTGCTATAATTTAGATATGAGTCGGATTGTACGCTTTTTATTCTCCAAATTTTTCATATGCTGCCTGCTGGCTGCCTGTTTTTTGGCAATTATTGGCGGGGCGGTATTTATGCGCTATATCATTTCCGGTATCCCGCCTGTCTATGAAATGGAAGAATATACCCCTTCGCTGACCAGTAAAGTCTTTGACCGTAATGGTAAATTAATACATGAATTTTCCATTGAAAAACGCAGCATGGTACCGCTAGAGGAAATCCCGGTAGATTTGCAAAATGGGGTAGTGGCCATGGAAGACCGCGATTTCTTTACCCATGCTGGATTTTCTGTGCGCGGTATTTTTCGTGCTTTGATTAACGACGTGATAACCGGGCGCGCCAAACAGGGCGGATCTACTCTCACGCAGCAACTTTCGCGTGGTGTGTTTTTAACGCAGCAAAAAAAATTAATCCGCAAAATACGCGAAATTGTACTAGCCGTGCAAATTGAGTATAGCTTTAGCAAGCCCGAAATTTTGCAGTTATACCTCAATGAAATCTATTTAGGCAGTGGTGCTTATGGCGTAAAAGCTGCCGCCAAGCGTTACTTTAACAAAGAGTTATCCGAAATTACCACCGGAGAAGCCGCCCTTTTAATTGGGCTCATTCCGTCACCGGGCAATTATAATCCCTTTGCCAATCCCGAACGCGCCCGTGCGCGGCGCAATTTAGTATTACAAGTGATGAACGAGCAGGGCTACCTGTCTGATGAAGATTTAGAAAAGGCCAAAGCCGAGCCGCTGCCGGAAAAAGAAACTGCCGCCGAAGGCGATAAACCCGCCCTGTATTTCATTGAACATATCCGCCGTATTTTAGAGCCTAAATATGGTACCGAAACCTTGTGGAAAGGCGGGCTGAACATTTACACCACTTTAGACATTGACCAGCAAATCCAGGCAGAAAAAATCATGAATCACAAGCTGCTGGAACTAGACGCTGTAATTGCCAAAGGGCTGGGCATTGAAATTGACCCCAACGATCCGGAGGCTGATAACCGCAAAAATACCGACGAAGAAGCAGAAACTACCGGGCCGCGCGAAAATTATCCGCGTTTGCAAGGGGCCTTTATGGTGCGTGACGTTAAAACCGGTGCAGTACGCGTCATGATAGGCGGGCGCAGTTTTTCGGAAAGCAAATTTAACCGCGCCACCCAGGCACGCCGTCAGCCGGGTTCTTCCTTTAAACCCTATGTATGGATGGCCGCTTTGCAACAAGGATACACTCCTGCCACGCTCGTAAAAGATTTGCCCACCATGTTTTATTTTGATGGGAAAAACTGGCATACGTTTGATGAAAATTCAGATTTATATTCTTTAGATTTAGCGGCTCAGTCTTTTGTTGGCAGCAAAGCATTTAACGTATGGGTTCCGCAGAATTACGGCGGCCGTAACGACGGATGGATTACCTTACGCCGTGCCTTGGAAAAATCCAAAAATTTAGTAGCCGTCAATTTGATTGATGCTATTGGACCGCGTAAAGTAATTGACGTGGCGCGCAAAGCGGGCCTTACTGCCCCGCTACCCAATGTGCCCGCGCTAGCTTTGGGCGTAAGCGTGATTAATATGGACGAACATTTAGCCGCGCTAACCACCTTTGCTAACGGCGGCATCCACACAGATAACTATTACATAGAGCGCGTGGAAGATAATAACGGCCGCTTATTAGAGGAACATATCAGCCAGGAAAAGGAAGCTTTCACTCCGCAAAATGCGTATTTGCTCATCAACATGATGAAAGGGGTGGTCCAACGCGGTAGCGGTGCGGCAGCCAACCGCTTAAAACGCCCTATCGCCGGAAAAACAGGTACTACCCAAAGCCACCGTGACATGTGGTTTGTAGGCATGACCCCTTACACAGCAGCTGCTGCCTGGATGGGCTATGATGATGATACATCCCAAGAAAAATATCACTGGACCGGCAGCACCACGGCCCGTTGGTGGACGGATATCATGGAAGAAATCTTGCAAGATGAACCCGCGGATGATTTTGCCGTGCCGGAAGGAATTTCCTTCTCTTATATTAACCCGAACACCGGCAAATTAGCCACGCCAACTAATCCAAATAAATTTCTGGAAGCGTTTAAGAAAGGCACAGAGCCTACCAGCTTTTAGTTTGTCATACCGCTATAAGCGGGTTGTGTATAAGTTATGAAGCAGGACAAGCCGGATATTTCTATTTTTTATGGCCTACCCAATTTAGGAGCGGCAGGTCATTTTGCGGCCAAAAAATACCTGGGACGTCAACAAAGTATCGTGTACCTTACGGCAGCCGACCCGGACGATATGGCCGCTGCCCTGCAAGAATTTGCTCCCGATAACGTACAAATTATTTCCTTTCCCAGCCACCCATTGGGACAAATAGCCGCACTGTACAACTTATTAAAAGCGACAACGCCTTACGCTTTATGTGCTCGCTATGAAGATTGGTCCGCCGCATTACCAACCCCCCAAGACCTTTTGTCTGGTACATTTACCGTACAGACCGGGCAAATGATGCGCCGCGGGGATCTATTAGACCGCTTGCAGCAAATCGGTTACACGCGGGAAGATTATACCGAAATGCCCGGCCAATATGCCGTGCGCGGCAGCGTGGTGGATATTTTTTCACCCGGTTGCACGCAGCCTTTTCGTTTGTACTTTGCAGGTAACCGTATTGATTCGGTCAGCTATTTTGATTTAGACAGCCAAAACACCACCGCCCAAGCCGGACACGCCACAATTATAGCCCTTCATTTTGAGCAAACCCCAGCTACACTAGCTGATTACACAGCTAGGGCCCAGCTGATTTTAGACGCACCGCAAACAGAAACAGATTTATCTCTTTTTCCGCAAGCAGCGGTATTTTCTGCCTTGCCCACCCACGAAGGCACCAATTGCAATTACAAGGCCAATATTGCCTTTAATGCTAATTTTCAATTATTAGATAGTGAGGTTTCCTCTCTGCAAAAACAAGGTCTGTCCCCCATTATCACTTGTTTAAACCGCGGCGAACTGGACCGCTTAAGCGAACTCATGCAAGATTACCCACATTTAAAAAATGTATCTATGCAGATTTCTTCGCTCACGCAGGGGTTTTATCAGCCGGAAGAAAAAGTGTCTTTTATCACGTCTAGCGAAATTTTAAACCGCCACTACCGCGCTAGTGCGGTACTTAAAAATTTTGATTTGGAAAATGCCCAAAAGGTACGCTTTAAAGAGCTGCGCCCCGGCGATTATGTGGTCCATCAAACGCATGGCATCGGCAAATATTTAGGGCTTGAAATT
Organism: uncultured Elusimicrobiales bacterium; assembly: GCA_905235355.1. Lineage (GTDB taxonomy): Bacteria > Elusimicrobiota > Elusimicrobia > Elusimicrobiales > Elusimicrobiaceae > Avelusimicrobium. The sequence goes on along the minus strand of CAJOLM010000016.1, from coordinate 7,672 downwards.
ATGGACAAAGAAGAAAATCCGACCGACTGTCTGATTATCCAGTACCGTCGCGGCAGTAAGCTCTATGTGCCTATGTATGATTTTAAGCGCGTACAAAAATATATCGGTGCAGGTGGAAAAGCCCCTGCTTTATCGGCTTTAGGCGGCACAGCTTGGAAGGATATTAAAAAACGCGTAAAAGAAGAAGCGCAAAAAATCGCGCGCGAAATTTTACTGTTAGAAGCACGCCGTCAGGCTGCCGGCACAGAAGCCTTACCCGGCGACGCACGTATGGAAGAAGAATTTGCTGATTCTTTCCCTTTTACGCTCACTGCCGGACAAGTGCAAGCGATAGAAGACGTTTTGCACGATTTATCCCGCCCCCGCCCCATGGACCGCGTGCTGGTGGGAGATGTGGGCTTTGGCAAAACAGAAGTAGCCATGCGGGCTGCCTTGCGCACCGTTATGAGTGGCAAACAAGTAATGATGCTTGTGCCTACGACCATTTTAGCTGCCCAACATTACAAAACTTTTACCAAACGTATGGCGGGCTTTCCGGTCAATGTGCAAATGCTTTGCCGCTTTCAAACTAAAAAAGAGCAAAAAGAAATTATCCAACAGGCAACCGACGGCATTTGCGATATTTTAATCGGTACACACCGCTTGCTTTCTAAAGACGTAAAACTAAAAAATATTGGCCTAGTCATCATTGATGAGGAACACCGCTTTGGCGTAAAACAAAAGGAAAAAATCAAAGCCAAAAGCGCCGGCGTGCATACGCTCATGTTAAGTGCCACGCCCATCCCGCGTACACTTAACCAATCGCTTTCCTCGCTGCGGGATATTTCGCTACTTGACACTCCGCCGCGCGGACGCACCCCTATCAAAACAGTAGTCACCGCCTGGAATAATGAACTGGCCGGAGCTGCCATTACACAAGAACTAGCCCGCGGCGGACAAATCTATTATGTATATAATAGCGTGCAAAGTATGGAAAGCCGCTACCTGTTTTTAAAAAATTTAGTACCGCAAGCGCGCATTTGCATGGCGCACGGACAAATGAAGGAAAGCGAACTGGAACAAACGCTATGGGATTTTAATAACGGTAAATATGATATTTTGCTCGCTTCCACGATTATTGAGTCCGGCATAGATATCACTAATGCCAATACCTTAATTGTAGAGAACGCGCAAAATTTTGGACTAGCGCAATTGTATCAGTTGCGCGGGCGTATTGGCCGCGGCGATAAAAAAGCTTACTGCTATTTATTTCACCCGGATTGGTTGTTTAAAAAACCGGCCCCCGAAGAAGAAAACACTTATTCGCAACTGCTGGCTATGCCGCATTATAAAGCTCCGCAAGAAAAAGACCCGACAGAAGAAGCCAAAAAAAGATTAGCCGCGCTGATGGAATTTAGTGATCTAGGCAGTGGCTTTAAACTGGCGCTGCGCGACATGGAAATACGCGGCGCGGGGGAATTATTAGGCGTCAAGCAGCACGGCCCGGCTAATGAGGTAGGCCTGAGCATGTGCTGTGATTTGGTGGCCAGCGAAGTGAAAAAATTAAAAGGCGAAAATACCCCGCGTGATATACGCGCCACGGTCAATTTACCTTTAGCGGCCTATATCCCGCCGGATTATATTCCCGACGATAGCGACCGCTTAAAATATTACAAAGAACTCATGAACGCAGACGAAACACGCGCCGCACAAATTTTGGACAAACTAGCCGATATAGCTGGCCCGGCCCCCGTAGAACTCACCAACTTAAACACCGTTTTGCAGCTCTCACGCCGCGCCGGATTATTACAAATTTACCACTTGGAATTTGTACGTGGCGGCATAGAAGCCTTGTTTACGCGCCAATTTCAAATGCCGGCGGATTTGCCGGCCCGGCTCTTGCACACCTACGGAACGCGCCTGCAATTTCTCAAAACACATCACGGCGACGGCGTGCGCATTACTCTTGCCCCCGGACAAGACCCCGTGCAAGCCGCAGAGCAACTAATTGTTTTTTTTGAACACTTATGATATGCGTAAAATGCTATAGTATGAATATGAAGAAATTTTTTCCCTTGTTGGCACTCACGATTTTACTGGCCGCTTGCGACAAACCGCAAGCGTCTGCGCCTGCGGCAGAGATGGACTTGGAAACTGCCTCCGTACAGGCCGCCGCTGAACCAGCCGAGCAAGATATCGTAGTCGCCAAAGTAGGCCCGGAGCAAATTACCCGCCGCCAACTGGACCAACGTTTGGAAGTCTTAGACAAGGACGACCAGGATTTTGCCGCCACCCCCATGGGCCGACGTAGTTTTATACAAGTTTTGGTGCGTGAAAAACTGGCTGAGCTGGATGCCAAAGCCAAAGGGCTGGACAAATCCGACGTTTATCTATCCGATTTAGAAGACAAACGTGCCGAGCTAAAAGAACTTTATCAGCAATATGCCCAACAGGTGCTGGACCATATGTGGGAAGATTATAATTATGAAAGTGGACTTTTGGCTGTAACCGACGAAGAAATAGCCGCTTATCACAAGAAATACCCCTATGAAATGACAATTAAACAAATCATCATTGATGATCCGCAAACAGCAGAAGTGGTGCTACGCGCCTTAAAGAACAACAAAAACCGCTGGAAGGAATTAGAGCGTCAATACTCCGTCGCACCCGAACGCAGCCGTGGCAAGAGTCTATCTTTTATACCCGGGGAATTCATCCCGGAGTTAGAAGTCATCGCCGCCAACTCATCTACCGGATCTGTACAGGGATTTGTTAAAACTTCTCAAGGATTTCATATAATAATGAAAACAAATGAACGTCGGCTTTCGCTTAAAGATGCGTCGGACCGAGTGCGTACTATTTTGGAAAATCAAAAATTAGATAATGTGTTTAATGCTTTACAAAACAAATACGAGGTGATTATTTATGACTAAACTGATGAAATGGCCTGTCCTGTTGTTGGGGCTGTTCCTTGCCGCAAATGCGCAAGCTAAAGTGATGGAATCTTCTGTCGCTACTGTTAACGGGCGTCCTATCCTGGCCACCGAATATGACACGTACTATGAAGGGGTTTTGGAACAATACCAAGCCACCGCACCGCAATTTTTGGAGCAACCGTATGCCAAAGATATGTTGGGCAAAGAAGTGCTGAAAGAATTAATTTCTAAAGAACTTTTATACCAGGCAGCAGATGAGGCCAAAATTACCGTCAAAGATTCTGAACTGGATGAAGGCTTAAACGAAATCAAATCCCGCTTTGCCATAGATGAAAACGGCAAACAAGACCCCAAAGGGGCAGATAAACGTTTTAACGAAGCACTCAAAAAACAGCATATGACGCTGAAATCTTATAAAGAAAAAATCAAAAAAGATATCGCCGTCAAAAAACTGTTAGAAGCCCAAGTGCAAGCCACGGTTAAACCCGTAGAAGAGGCCGACGTCAAAGCCTTGTATGACGACGTAGAAGCCGTCATGAAGAATAAAACCAAAACGCTTAAGAAATTAGAAAAAGACAATCCGGCCCGCTTGCAAGAAGCGCAACTGATTGCTGCCAAGCTCAAACAATTAACCGCAGAGCAAGTGCGCGTGGGACATATTTATTTAGCCGTAAACAAAGAAACGCCCGCCGCAGAAGCCAAAAAGAAGGAAGAACTGATTAAACAAATTAAAAAAGAATTAGACGGCGGAAAAGACTTCTCCGCTGCGGTCAAAGAATATACAGAAGACAAGGCCGCACTAGCCAGCGGTGGCGATATGATTTTAATCAAAGGCATTGCTCCTAAAGAAATTGACGCAGCCGCCTTTACTTTGGCCGTCGGCAAAGTCAGCGCGCCTATTAAAACAGACGTCGGCTGGCACATTATCAAAGTAAAAGAAAAACGGGCACAAAAAGACATTGGTTATGACGATATCAAACAAGATTTAGCCCAATATTTGGCCCAACAAAAAGTGCAGCTGTCCATGATGGAATATGTCAACGGACTGGCTGACAAGGCAGACATCAAAGTAACCAAAGTCTTTGAAGTGGATGCCGAAATTGAAAAAGCCGCGGCCGAGCGTGCTTCTCAAGAAGCCAAAGCAGAAGCAGCCAAAGAAAACAAGGCAGCCGCCACAAGCAAAAAATAATCTTATGTAACACACAAAGGCGGTCCGGCACGGGCCGCCTTTTTACTAACTATGGCAAAACCGATTATCCTTATTACTGCCGGAGATCCCCTGGGTATTGGGCCGGAAGTAACCGTCAAAGCACTGCGCAGCCCGCAGGTCCGCCGCGTGTGCGTACCGGTACTCATCGGGGAAGAAAACTCGTTGCGCGCAGCGGGCTGGAGCGAAAAGCTCGCACCGTTAATTGCCATAGATTCTACCCGGCCGGCACCGCGCAGCGTGCAACCCAGCGCCTGGGGCGGAGAAATCTCTTTTAAAGCGGTGCAGCTAGCGTGCCAACTAGCCGCGCAAGGCCGCGCGCGCGCCGTTGTGACCGCACCGATTAATAAGCAAAGCTGGGCACTAGCGGGCGTACCCTTTACCGGGCATACGGAATTTCTGCGGAAATTTTACGGCGACACGGCGCTCATGATGTTTGTCAGCGGCGGCTTGCGCTGCGCACTAGTAAGCGAACATTTTGCTATTAAAGATGTGTCTAAAATTATCAGCAAAACCCGTCTGATACGTGCCGCGCAAGATTTTGCAGCAGCCTTACAAAAATTAGGCATTACAAAACCGCACATCGCGGTGAGTGCGCTTAATCCCCACGCCGGAGATAATGGCAAATTTGGTACTGAAGAAACCCGCGTGATTGCCCCGGCATTGCGCACATTACAGGCCAGCGGGGTGCGCGCCGAAGGCCCCTATCCGATAGACAGTTTATGGGCGCAGCATAGCCGCGGGAAATTTGACGGCATTTTATGTATGTATCACGACCAGGCACTTTTGGGGCTTAAGCTGGCTGCGCAGCAGCCGATTGTGCATATTACCGCCGGGCTGGACTTTTTGCGCACCTCGCCTACGCATGGCACCGCTTTTGACATTGCCGGAAAAAATCAGGCTGACGCAAGCAGCATGATAGCCGCTATTTTGTGGGCCGCTAAAAATTAAAGACGCCAATAAACCTCAATGTCTTTTTACTTCGTCAATTCTATAATCTTACCTACCAAAGCCTCACGATTTTTAATATCCGCACGGAAGGTGACGCTCCAGGTAAATACCATATTACCTGCCTTATCAGAAAGGATAGTTTCTAAATGCACATGATCTTTGGCAATTCCATTGCCTACTTCATGTTCTCCCAACCGGACATATTGGCGGCAGGTCACACCTTCCTTGTCCAAAATATCTTTCATCACTTTCCGCTGCTGAGCCGCCACTGGTCGCAAAGCTCTCTGCGCACTCTGTTCAGAATCAAAAACGACTGTCCCCTCTTTATACAGATGCGAGTTTTGCCCAATCCCATACGCAGAAGAATTACGTCCGGCGCCCATCTGGTCCAGAAAAGAACGGACCATGCTTTTTGGACTTTTTTCTAAATGAGTTTCCGTTGCCCAACCACGCGATGTTAAATAAGGTACGTTCTGACACTTTAGCCCTTTGTTTTGCAAGCTCTTAATATATTTGTTGGCCTCAAACAATTCGTTAGTCCGTCGGTCCAGACACACAGAATTCTTGAAACACCAATCTATATATTTCTCAAATTCCTTATGACTATGCCCCAAACCCTCTTTTGCTTTCTCTAGCGCCTTTGCTGCCTCTTCACCTTTGCGGTCCGATTTAATCCAGGCCATTAGGCCATTTACTCCTGTATTGTTTGTGCCAAATGTTTTTTCTAAGTCAGCAACCAGCTCCTCTGCGTGTTTGGGGACAACCTGCGCGGCTTTTTGCGCGCGTTTGGCTTGTTTGTTTGCTATATAATTTTTGCCTGATTTTTCGGAAGTGCGTCCATAATTTCCGGCAGTTCCCTTTTCTGAAATCTTTGTGGCCATGGTATTTGCACCTGTTTTTCCTCCTTTTGTGACAGCCGTTTTTGATCCGGGTTTTGCTAAACCGGTTAATTCTCTTTTTGCCATTAAAGCTGTTTCCTTTTGAGCCCGGGCCGTCTTAGAGGAAATTTCGCCACCAACTAATAATTCTCCTATACCTACAAACGGAACAAAGTCAACCGCCGTCAGGAGAATTTGAGAATTAATTTTAGCTGCTTCTACTTTTCGGTTTTTAAGTTGCATATTAAATATGGCATTTGTTTGATACTTTGTTTTGCCTGATTTCATAATGTTATCAGCTGCTAACCGCGCAATCATAAACGTATCAAAATGTGAATTGGTCGCCAATTTCTGCCAATTTTTTTCAATTACATCTTCTGACACACTAGTCGTAGGAAATGCAAAAATACGCTCCACTTCAAACAAATCATTAGCAATTTGCGCCAGACGTTTTGTTAAATCTTCTGCCGCCAACGCTTCTGCCAGTGACTCAATGACTTGCTGGTGCGTGGCTTTGCCTTCAGACCAATTATTGAGCATCTCAATATAGGTGCTTGGCATCATATAATCAAAGAGTCCTACAAGTGCCTCTACATCGGATATTTTTCCTTGTCGGTGTGCGACGCGGAATAATCCTTTGCTTGCCTTGGTTAGTTTCTGACTCAAAGACGGATTTAACTGCTCTGCCTGGGCAAAATATTCTTGTGGAGATTTGGTGTTGGCAATAATGACAACTTTTAATGCTCCCGGAGTAAGCCCCACTGGAAGGCCATATTCAGATAAATGTTCATTTAAATACGCGGCCACATCCGCACCGGGGACCGCAACAGCTTGCAGCGGAACAATAACTTTAGAGAGAAAACTATACGTTTGATTACTAAACCCGCTCGCAAAATCTTTGATATCCTGTATGCGATTTGAAAAAACCTTCATATCCATCTTTTGTTCAACGGGAGTAAAATCGTAATGTTTTTCATAATGTTTTACCATCTCTGCGTCGTGGGCTTTTTTAGCTGCTTTATATTTATCATAGGCCTCCTCTAAATCTCCGTACTTCACGTCGTAGTACATCATTTGCTCATACTGCCCAATCAAGGCAAAAGCGGTGTACCACACATCTCCTTCTTTACTGTAAAAGGGAACAACGTGCGCTACATCTTTATCTCTGGTATTGAGGACGGCTTGCACCAACGCTTTCTGTGCCAGTTCAGCAACGTCCAGTGGCTTTTGCTTAGAAAGCGCTTCATATATATCACGCATCTGTAAGGTATATAAAATTCCTTCCACATCATAGGGAGGCACACAGAGGATTTTGTCCTCCCAAAAAGTAGGCGGATAGATAGCATTTACAAGAGTTTCATATTTTTTAGAGTATGTCCCTACTTGCTGTCTCTCTGTCAAAAAATAATTGCTGCGTTGCTGGTAAAATTGCATTGCCGCATCTACAGGAGCAACATCGGCTTGCGGGCATTCCTGCTTTAAAGGCATAAACGTCTGCCCAGACAACATTAATACGCATACTAACAGCCCTAAAAGCCCCCAGATAAGTTTTTTCATACACTTTCTCCTTTAATACTTCAAAATGTAAAAAAAGTGTATCAAAAAAAAAAAACAAGTCAAGGCCTATGTTTGGGTTCAGATACATGTGAGACTGGATCACCAAACAGAGATCGTCGTTACCTAATCTGTTTAGAGTATGTTAAAATAACTAATTATTATGG
>CAJOLM010000015.1 GCA_905235355.1 uncultured Elusimicrobiales bacterium | reverse complement strand
AACTCTGTAGACGAAATTTTAGCGGGTGGTGCAACCACTATTAAAGTAACTATCAAAGACGATATGACCTGCTCTGTAGAAGACGACGGACGCGGTATCCCGGTAGATTTAATGACCGGTGCCAAAGACCCGAAACTTCGCAAAAAAAGCGCGTTAGAAGTAGTTATGACCGTGCTGCACGCAGGTGGTAAATTTGACAGTGGCGCCTATAAAGTGTCCGGCGGTTTACACGGGGTGGGTGTGTCCTGCGTAAACGCTTTGTCTGAATTTACGGAAGTAGAAGTAAAAAAGAACGGCAGCATTTACCGCCAACAATATCAGCGCGGTAAACCCGTTACCGAAGTAGAAGTGATTGGCAAGACTAGTGAACACGGCACGAAAGTAACGTTTAAAGCAGACAAAGAAATTTTTGGCGACGTGGCCTTTGTATATGAAACGATTGCCAACCGCTTGCGCGAACTGGCGTTTTTAAACGCGGGCGTGAAAATTTTGTTTACCGACGAGCGCGGCGAAGAAGCCAAGGCGGTTACCTTCCACTTTGAAGGCGGTATTTCCCAATTTGCTAAATTCTTAAATACCAACAAAACCGTCATTAACCCCGAGCCGATTTATTTAACCAAAACAATCGGGGACAATTATATTTCCTTTGCTATTCAATATAATGAAGGCTACAGCGAAAACGTATTTTCCTTCGTAAATAACATTAATACGATTGAAGGCGGCACGCACTTAACAGGGTTCCGCTCTGCGTTTACGCGTATTATTAATGAATATATCAAAAATAATAATCTGTCCAAACAACACAAAGATGTGTCTGTGGGTGGGGATGATATTAAAGAAGGGTTGGCGGCGGTGTTGTCTGTTAAAATTCCGCATCCGCAATTTGAAGGCCAGACCAAAACCAAACTGGGTAACTCTGAAATAGAAGGTATTGTGCGCTCTATGGTGGGCGAAACATTATCTACTTTCTTTGAAGAAAACCCGAAAACCGCTAAAGCAATTTGTGAAAAATGTATTGGTGCTGCCGTGGCGCGTGAAGCCGCACGCAAAGCGCGTGATTTGACGCGGCGCAAAGGCGCATTTGAAGGCGGCGGGCTGCCAGGCAAACTGGCTGACTGCCAAGAGCGCGACAGCAGCAAATGCGAACTATTTCTGGTGGAAGGGGACTCCGCCGGCGGTTCAGCCAAACAAGGGCGCGACCGCGTGTTCCAAGCCATTTTGCCGCTGCGCGGTAAAATTTTAAACGTAGAAAAAGCGCCGCTTGTGAAAATTTTGTCTAGCGACACGGTGCGCGACTTAATTGCCGCCGTAGGCACAGGCGTGGGCGAAGGGGAAGGCGGTTTTGATATTTCCAAACTGCGCTACCACAAAATTATTTTAATGGCTGATGCTGATGTGGACGGACAACACATTTCCACGCTGCTGCTTACCTTCTTCTACCGCCAATTGCGCCCGCTGATTGAACAGGGCCATGTGTTTTTGGCGCAGCCGCCTTTGTATAAAGTGAAAAAAGGCAAACAAGAGCAATACTTGCAGACGGAAGACCAAATGCAGCAGTGGCTGATGAAAGAGGGTCTTTCCACAGTAACAGTGAAAAACCGCGACGGGAAAGAACTGTCCGGCAAAGAGCTGTCTGATCTACTTAAAATTTTGCGCGATATAGAAGATGTGCTGGCTATGCTGGAAGTCAAAAATATTACCTTAAAAGACTTCCAAGCCTTCCTGGCCGAAGGGCGTATGCCGGTGTACCGCATCCCGCTTACTAGTGGCGGTTTTAAGTATTTCTTTGACGAAAACGAATACCGCGCCTATGCAGATGAATATGTGCTGGAGAAAAAAGAAGAGCTGTCTGCCGACGGGGTGGACGTCACCACTATAGATGATGACAGCTTGCAGCCCGAGCACCAGAGCTTGTTTGAATTTGGCAAATTACTGGCGTGTGAAAAGAAGCTGGAAGCATTGGGTTACACGTTTGCCCAATACCCGAAAGTGGAAAACGAAAAAGAACGCGTTAACCCGCTCTTTACCGTCAATAATGGCAAGGCTGATACCTTGGTGTTTAGCTTGGCAGAGCTGCTAAAAGCAGTAAAAGATGCCGCCTCTGCCGGTGCCAGCATCCAGCGCTACAAAGGGTTGGGTGAAATGAACCCGGAACAATTGTGGGAAACCACTATGGACCCCTCTAAACGCAAATTAATCCAAGTCAAAATCAATGATATGACCGATACCGAGCACGCGTTTACCATGCTGATGGGGGATAAAGTAGAGCCCCGCCGCGATTTTATCCAATCGCACGCATTAGAAGTAAAGAACTTGGATATTTAAGGAATTTGACAGGGAGTTTATAAACTATGAGCGAAGAAAATATCAATGCGGCACAACCGCAAAACAACAATGTAGATTTGTTTGGCAACATTGAGCAACGTGATATTGCACATGAGATGCGTTCGTACTATATTGATTACGCCATGAGCGTAATCGTCGGGCGTGCCTTGCCGGACGTGCGCGACGGCTTAAAACCCGTACACCGCCGCGTGTTATATTCCATGAACGAAATGGGTTTAAAATACAATAAACCCTATAAGAAATCCGCCCGTGTGGTGGGTGACGTGCTGGGTAAATATCACCCGCACGGCGATACCGCTGTGTATGATACACTGGTGCGTTTGGCACAGGATTTTTCTATCCGCCAACCGCTGGTGGACGGTCAGGGGAACTTCGGCTCTATTGACGGAGACTCTGCCGCTGCCATGCGTTATACAGAGTGCCGCCTGGCTAAAATTTCCGACGAATTGTTAAACGATTTAGACAAAGACACCGTCAAAATGATTCCCAATTATGACGGCTCTTTGTTAGAACCTTCCGTACTGCCTGCCAAAATGCCGGCCTTACTGGTCAACGGCTCTTCCGGTATTGCGGTAGGTATGGCAACTAATATCCCCACGCATAATTTAGGGGAAGTGTGCGACGGTATTATCGCCTACATCAAAAACCCGGCTATTACGGTAAAAGAGATGATGAAAATCATCAAAGGGCCGGATTTCCCGACGGGCGCTATCATCCGCGGCACCAAAGGTATTTATGAATATTTTGAAACCGGGCACGGCAGCGTAAAGGTGCAAGCCACCACGGAAATTGAGGAGCGCAAAGGTGGCCGCCAGGCTATCATTGTATCTGAAATTCCGTACATGGTAAACAAAACCTCGCTGATTGAAACCATCGTCGGCCTGGTGCGCGAGAAAAAGATTACCGATATTGCCGATATCCGTGACGAGTCGGACCGCCGTGGTATGCGCCTGGTGATTGAAATCAAGCGCGACGGCAATGCCCAAGTGGTACTAAATCACTTATACAAACACACGCAGCTGCAAACGTCCTTCCCGGTCAATATGCTGGCGATCGTGGACGGCCGCCCGCGCGTGCTTTCCTTAAAAGAAGTGATGAAGGCGTATGTCAAACACCGCCAGGAAGTAGTCACCAACCGCACCAAATTTGACTTAAACAAAGCTGTGCGCCGCGAACATATTTTGTCCGGCTTGCTGATTGCTATTGCGCACATGGACGAAGTAGTAGCCATTATCCGCAACAGCGCAGACGTGCCGGCAGCCAAAATGGCGTTGATGAGCAAATTCTCGCTCTCTGAAGTACAGGCGCAAGCTATTTTGGATATGCGCTTGCACCAATTGACCCAGCTGTCCAGCGCGGCCATTGAGCAAGAGCAAAAGGAACTGCTAAAACTGATTGCCGAGCTGCAAGGCATCTTGGCAGATCCGCAAAAAATCTTGGACATTATCGTAAGCGAACTGACCGATTTGAAAAAGAACTACGGCGACGAACGCCGCACCCAAATCGGTACGGATTTGACAGACTTGTCCATGGAAGATTTTATTGAAAAAGAGGACGTTGTCATTACCATTTCCAATGACGGCTACGCCAAACGCATCCCGCTGGCTACTTACAAGAGCCAAAACCGCGGCGGTAAAGGCATTATCGGCGGCAAAACAAAAGAGGAAGACTTTATGGAACATTTGTTCATTATGTCTTCTCACGCCACCTTGCTGATGTTCACTAACCGCGGGCGCGTATTTGCCTTGCGTGCGTTTGAAATTCCGGAAGGAAACCGCATGTCCAAAGGCAAAGCGCTAGTCAATTTGTTGCAGCTTAACGGCGAAGAAAAAGTGACCTCTGCGCTGCCGATTGAGGATTTTGACCCCAAGAAACACGCCGGAGAAACAGCCTATCTGACTATGTGCACGCGCATGGGCAGCATCAAACGTGTGGAACTGGGCGAATTTGCCAATATCCGCCGCAGCGGTATCATTGCGATTGGCCTGGAAGAAGGCGACGTGCTGATTAGCGTGCAGATGACCCGCGGCAAGAGCGATATTGCCATTGCCACTAAGATGGGCAAATCTATCCGCTTTGACGAAAATGAAGTGCGTTCTATGGGCCGCCCGGCTAAGGGTGTGCGCGCCATTACGCTAGCCAAAGGCGACGAAGTGGTCGGTATGGAGCAAGCCCCGACCGACGGCGAACAGCCGGATGTATTATCCGTCTGTGAAAACGGCTACGGCAAACGCACGGAGTTTAGCGAATATAAACGCCAGCACCGCGGCGGTATGGGTGTCATCACCATTAAGACGACAGAGCGTAACGGCTCGGTGGTCGGTATTAAACTGGTGGACGAAACCAAAGACCTGATGATCGTGACCGAAAAAGGCATGACCATCCGCACCCGCTGTGAGGAAATCCGCTCCGTGGGCCGCAACGCGCAAGGCGTACGCCTGGTGAAGCTGGAAGAAGGCGACAAAATTGCCCGTATTGCTCCCGTCGTGAAAATGGAAGAAGACGAGGAAGAAAAAGCGGAGCAAGCCCCGGCTGCTCCCGCGGACGAAAAATAGATGTTGTGTTTGTATTCTGACATGCCGGCTACAAAAATAGCCGGCATGTTTTTATAGTAATTAAAAAACAGTTGCATGTTTCGTCTAAAAGTGCTATAAAGTATTGAGGGAAATATTTTTATGCGCACAAATCCGCACATTTTGGAAATAAATACGCGTGCGTGGTTGGCTCGTCTGGAGGCCAAACACGGGCGGAAATTTGCGCTGCAAGAAATCCCCGACGAATATTGGAACTTATTTAAAGAGCGCGGTTTTGATGCTATTTGGCTGATGGGTGTGTGGAAACAAAGCCTCAAAGCCGGCGAAATTGCGCGCAGCCACAGCGATATACAAAACGCTATCCGCTCCGTCAAACCCGATTTTAAAACAGAAGATGTGGTGGCCTCTCCGTACGCTATTTATGCCTACGAGCCTGCCGAAGATTTGGGCGGCGAAGCAGGGCTTAAACAGTTGCGCGAAAAATTAAACAACATGGGCATTTCGCTGTTTTTGGATTTTGTGCCCAATCACATGGCCATAGACAGCCCGACGGTCACTTCCGCGCCGGATTTGTATATTAATACCGGCACGCAGGAGCCGCACTCCCACAAAGATTGGTTTTTCCAAAACGAAAACGGCGTGTGGATTGCCCACGGGCGCGACCCGTATTTTGCTCCGTGGACCGATACGGCGCAAGTTAATTTTTTCAATCCCGAAGCAAAAAAATTCATGCTGGAAAATTTGCTCAAGGTAGCGTCTTTGTGCGACGGTGTGCGCTGCGATATGGCCATGCTTGTGCTTAACAAAGTGCACCGCGATACCTGGTGGGAATTTATCGGCGGGAATTTACCGCGCGAGGAATTTTGGTCCGTGGCACTGGACAAAGTGCATGAGAAATATCCGGACTTTACGTTTATCGCGGAAGTGTACTGGGGCCTGGAGTGGGAAATCCAGCAAATGGGCTTTGATTACACGTACGATAAAGTACTTTATGACCGCTTGCGCTTTTCCAATCCGGAAGATATTAAAGGCCACTTGCGTGCCGAACATTTGTATCAGATGCGCTCTATCCGCTTTACCTCTAACCACGACGAAGAAGAAAGTTTGACCGCTTTTGGGCGCGAAAAATCCTTGGCTGCCAGCACGATTATTGCCACGCTGCCCGGTGCGCGTATGATTTATTTGTTCCAACTAATGGGACGCAAAGTGCGCTTGCCGATTCAATACATTAAGGACGATTTTGTGGAAGATCCCTCTGTGCGTGATTACTACGATAAGCTGCTCAAAATTGCCTCTAAACCGGCTTTTCACGGCGGACAATGGTCGCTGGCGGACGTGAGCGGTGTGTCGGTAGAAGACACTTCTTATCACAATATCTTGAGCTGGACCTGGAAGCAGATGAACACCACCTGCGCGGTGCTGATTAATTACAGCGACGCACCTGCCAGATGCCACATCAAACTTAAAACTGCTTCTGCCGGACAAGTGGCCTTGGAGGAATTTTCCGAGGACCGCTTTACGCTGACGGCTGACATGGTACAGCAAGGCATTACCGTGGAACTTAAGCCGTTTGAAAGCAAGATTTTTACTTGCGTGATGTAAGGGAAAAATTTTTTACAAGCCTGCCTTCGGGCAGGCTTTTTTGTTGTGCTTTAAAACCTCTACTAGCATAGAGTCTTTATTTAATCTAAAAAAATGCGTGTTTTTTCCGTGTAATTTACTACAATATACAGAGAGGATATTTGCATGAAATTAGGTCCTTTTGCTGCGCAGGATTTTGCCGCGATTAGCACGCTGGGGCTGGAGTTTGCCGTGGCGGTCGCACTCGGCACTGCGGGCGGCTACTGGGCCGACGTGCATTATCAGTCCGCGCCGTGGGGAACTGTAATAGGGGTACTGGCCGGATTTGCATTAGGTATGTATATTGTGGTGCGTCAAGCACAACGCATGAGTGCGGCGCATCCGACGGAAAAAACGAAATGATTGAAGTATCAGAAACAATTGCCCATCATATTTTAGACCATGACTTTGGTGTCATGGTGGGTACGTTGCATTTACCGCTAACTGTGCATACAGTAACTATGTTTTGTATTAGTGTAGTGCTGCTCGGTGTGGGGATGCTGATGGCTCGTCGTGGCAAAAGTGTATTTTCCCGCCTGATGAGTACCATAGGCGAAGAATATGTGGGCTTTATGCGCGACGGCATTGTCGTGCCCGGCATGGGGCAAGAAGGACGTCCGTTTCTGTCTTATTTCTGTACGCTTTTCTTGTTTATTTTATTTTCCAATTTAGCAGGACTCATCCCGGAAGTAAAAACAATTACTTCTAATATTGCCGTCACGGGTGCGCTAGCACTTTGCTCCGGCGTACTGATTGTATATTGCGGTATTAAATTTCACGGCGTGGTAGGATTTATTAAAACCTTTGTGCCGGGCGGTACACCGTGGTGGCTGGTGCCGCTTATTTTCCCGCTAGAGGTGATTAGTTTAATCATCCGCGTGTGCGTATTAGCCATCCGTTTATTTGCCAATATGCTTTCGGGGCACATGGTGCTGCTGAGCCTGCTGCTGATTATTTTTATTATCGGGCAGATGAGCAAAATTGCCGGCACAGGCGCGGCGATACCCGCCATGGGGCTTGAGATTTTTATGACGTGCTTAGAGTTGTTAGTGGCGTTTTTGCAGGCGTATGTATTTACGCTGCTGACGTCTATTTATGCAGGGCTGGTTATTCACAGCCACTAATTTATTGCGGGAACCCGCAAAAGGAGAAACGTATGGAACTAGCTGTATTAAAATATATTGCTGCCGGTATCGGCGCAGGACTGACGGTAATTGGTGCTGGTTTGGGATTAGGAAATATCGGTGCGGCCGCTTTGGAAGGTACCGCCCGCCAACCCGAAGCCGGAAACGCCATTCGTACGACCATGATCATCATTGCTGCTCTGTTAGAAGGCGCGGCTATGTTGGGCTTGGTTATTTGTCTGTTGACCATGGTCATGTAATTAGGAATTTATGGACCAATTGTTAAATCCCAATTTTGGGGTGTTTGCGCTCACAGTAGTTAATTTTTTGCTGCTGGTGTGGCTGCTGCATAAATTTGCCTGGAAAGGAATTATCGGTGCTTTAGAGCGGCGCGAGAAACAAATCGCAGATGACAAAGCTGCCGCCGCCACCGCGCGGGAAGAAGCCCAGCAAATCAAAGCAGAGCTAGACGCAAAACTGCAAAATATTGCGGCGGAAGCTGCCAAAAAAATGCAAGAAGCCGTCACGCTGGGCAACGCGCAAAAAGAGCAACTGCTCGCGCAAACCCAGCAACAGGCCGAGCGTTTACTGGCACAAGCCAAAGAGCAAATTGAAGCAGAAAAAAATCAGGCACTTAAAGAAGTGCGTGAGCAAATTGTAAACACTTCTTTGTTGGCGGCAGAAAAAATTACCCGCCAGCAGGTCACGCAGCAAACCGCACAAAACACGGTAGATGAAGTTTTGCGTGAGTTAAACACACATAAGTAATTATGAAAAGCACAGACCGCATTTTAGCCAAACGCTATGCAAAAGCCTATGACGCTTTAAGCACCAGCAGCGAGCAAGCTGCCGGGGCGTGTGAGGCGTTGGCTGCTGCTGCGCAAGCACTGGTTACGGCGCGCGGATATATGAAAGACCCGGCTGTACCAACGGCAGAAAAAATTGCGTTTGTGCAAAGTGCCTTTGCTAAAGAGCAGACAGTTGCCTCTTTTTTGGCGGTGCTGCTTACGGCAAAACGCTATGATTTGCTGGATAGTTGTGTGCAAGAAGTGCAGGCTTTGCTGGACGTGCGCCAAGGTATTGTGCGGGCGCGCGTGCAAACAGCGTTTGAGCTTTCCGGTGAAGCGAAAAAACAAGTGGAAGAAACGCTTAGCCGCTTTACAGGTAAAAAAGCGGTGGCGCAATTTGAAACGCAGCCCAGCTTGTTAGGTGGGGTGCGTATGCAGCTGGAAGACACATTGATAGACGGCAGTTTAAAAGGACGTTTTGAAAAATTACAACAAGAATTAACAAAATAGCGGTGTTAAGATATGGCAATCAGACCGGAAGAAATTACAAATATTATCAAAGAAAAAATACAAAGCTTTGACACAAAAGCCGACTTAAACGAAGTGGGCACCGTCATCCAAGTAGGGGACGGCATTGCCCGCGTGTACGGGCTGAAAAACGTCAAAGCTTCTGAACTGGTGGACTTTGGCCGCGGCGTCAAAGGCATGGCCATGAACCTGGAGTATGACAATGTCGGTTGCGTACTGATGGGTTCTGATGATTTGGTGCAAGAAGGCGGCACCGTCAAACGCACGGGAGAGGTAATCAGTATCCCGGTGGGCGAGGGCATGATTGGCCGCGTGGTGGATCCGCTAGGCCGCCCGTTAGATGGCAAAGGCGATATCAAAGCCGATAAAAATATGCCGCTTGATATTGTGGCGCCGGGTATTGTGGAGCGCCAACCTGTCAAACAACCGCTGCAAACCGGTCTAAAAGCGGTGGACGCGCTGGTGCCTATCGGCAAAGGGCAGCGCGAGCTGATTATTGGGGACCGTCAAACCGGCAAAACCGCTATTGCCATTGACGCCATTATCAATCAAAAGAATTTACCTGCCGACCAACGCTGCTTGTGTATTTATGTGGCGGTCGGACAGAAAAACAGTACCGTGGCGCAAGTGGTCAAAACCTTGACCGATTTTGGTGCTATGGAATATACCACCGTGGTAGCTGCTACGGCGGCAGATCCGGCGTCACTGCTGTATATCGCACCGTATGCCGGCTGCGCCATTGGCGAATATTTTATGTGGAAGGGCAAAGACGTGCTGATTGTGTATGACGATTTGTCTAAACACGCCCAGGCGTACCGTCAGATGTCGCTACTGTTGCGCCGTCCGCCCGGTCGTGAAGCCTATCCGGGTGACGTGTTCTATTTGCACTCCCGTTTATTAGAGCGCGCGTGCAAACTTTCTAAAGAAAACGGCGGCGGTTCGCTGACGGCTTTGCCTATTATTGAAACACAAGCCAACGACGTGTCTGCCTATATTCCGACCAATGTTATTTCTATTACGGACGGACAGATTTATTTGGAAAGCAGCCTGTTTTTAAGCGGTGTAAAGCCGGCTATTAACGTCGGGCTGTCTGTATCGCGTGTGGGCGGCTCGGCCCAGCGCAAAACCATGCGCAAGGTAGCAGGTACGCTGCGTGTGGATATGTCCCAATACCAGGAGCTCGCGGGCTTTGCGCAATTTGGCTCGGAGCTGGATAAAGAATCCCAGCGGCAAATTGAACGCGGCAAACGCATGAGCGAGCTGTTAAAACAAGACCAGTATCAACCCATGCGGTTAAGCCAACAGGTGCTGACGCTGTTTGCCGGAACCAACGGTTATACAGACACTATCGCTGTAGAGCAAGTGCGCTCGTACGAAAAACAGCTACTGGCGTGGGCAGATATCAACGCCAAAGAGCTTATGGACGAACTAGACAACGCTGCAGAAATGACGGAGGATTTAACAGCGAAAATCAATGCGGCGCTGACGCAATTTAAAGATATTTTTAATAGCGGAAAATAGGAGAACATCATGGATAAGAAAAAATATTTAGTTACCGGCGGTGCAGGATTTATCGGTAGCAATATCGCCAAAACGTTGGAAGCACAAGGCCATGAAGTAACGGTGGTAGATGATTTCAAACACAACGGACATTTTAAAAATCTAATTGGTTTTAAAGGTGATGTGTATGGCATTAATCTGTTTGAAGAACTACCGGAGCCGGATTATTATGATGGTATTTTCCACGAGGCTGCTATCACCGATACCACCGTCATGGACCAGCAGGATATGATGCAGCAAAACGTGGAAGCGTTCCGCAATATTTTAAATTATGCTGCAGACAATGAAATCCGCAAAGTAGTGTATGCGTCTTCCGCTGCCACGTACGGAAACGGCGCTGTGCCTATGAAGGAGAGCCAGCCGACACATCCGGAAAATGTATATGGGTTTTCCAAAGTGATTGACGATAATGTCGCACGCAAATTTTCCCAAGACCACCACGATATGAAAATTATCGGCTTGCGTTATTTTAACGTGTTTGGTCCGGGCGAATATTACAAAGGCAAAATGGCCAGTATGGTGTATCAGTTGTACAATCAAATGAAACAAGGTCAACGCCCGCGCATTTTTAAACACGGCGAGCAAATGCGTGATTTCGTGTATGTAAAAGATATCGTCAAAGCCAATTTGTGCGCTATGAATAACGGCAAAGAAACCTGCGTACTAAACGCCGCTACCGGCATTGCGCGCAACTACAATGACGTCGTTAAATGTTTAAACAAAGAGCTGGGTACAAATTTAGAGCCGGATTATATTGACAATCCCTATCCGTTCTTCCAAAACAAAACCGAAGCGGATATGAGTTTAGCCAAAGAAAAAACCGGTTATACACCCGATTACACCTTAGAAGCTGCCATTGAAGATTACGTGGCTATTTTGGAAGGGAAGAAAGAAAATTAAACTGTTATGGAATCACTGCGCGACATACGCCAAAACATTAAGGCTATCAAGAGCACTCAGCAAATCATGCAAACCATGAAGATGATTTCTAGTGCGCGCATACGCAAGGCGCAAGACGCTATGGAAAACGCGCGCCCGTTTGCGACGAAGATGCTGGAAATGGTGGCGGATTTAAAACAAGAGGTGCTTACTTTCCCGGAGCCGGACGACGGGAAAGAGAGTTGGGCGTCGCGCTTTTTTGTAAACAAAACAGGGGACCCGCAGCGTCTGGGCCTGGTGGTTATTACTGGGGACAAAGGCTTGGCTGGCTCCTTCAATGCGGTTATTTTGCGCGAGGCGGTGAGTTTTTTAAAAAAGCACCAAGACAAAGAAATTTTTGTATTTTGCATTGGCAAAAAAGGACGCGATTTTATCAGCCGTTTCCGCAAAAAAAATATTCAAATTGTCTATTCCAGCGTGGGCATTTTCCCGAAGGTAACGTATGCCCATGCGGAGCTGCTGGGAGAGGCCATATTAAAAGAATATTTTGAGCGCAATCTTTCTTCCGTAACGCTGATTTACAATGATTTTAAATCTATCGGCAGCCAGCGTTTAGTGAGCGGGCCAGTGTTGCCGTTTGATTTATTTCCGTCTGTGAAAGAAGAAGACGAAACAGAATTTTTGTTTGAGCCGGGCATTAAAGAAATTTTTGAAACCTTAGTGCCACGGCTTGTAAAAGCCAATATGTACCGCATCTTGCTGGAAAGCCAAGCGTCCAATTTGGCTGCCACCATGAACGCCATGGATTCAGCCAGCAAAAATGCCGGGGAACTGGTAGAAGCCCTAGGCGTGAAATTAAACAAAGTGCGCCAAGCGGGTATTACCAATGAGATTTTGGATATTGTAAACGGGGCAGAAGCCCTGAACGGATAAATTAGGCAGGAAAGGAAAAATATATGAATACCGGAAAAGTAAGCCAGGTAATTGGTGCCGCCGTAGATATTCAATTTGACGGGGCACAACTGCCGGCTATTGAAAACGCAATTGAAATTCAACTTTCAAAAGATAAAGTGATTGTGGCCGAAGTAGCCCAGCAAATGGGTGACGGCATTGTGCGCTGCGTGGCGCTGGAAAGCACTGACGGTTTGCAACGCGGAGCTGAAGCGCGCGATTTGGGCGGGCCGCTGCAAGTGCCCGTAGGGGAAGGCTGCCTGGGACGCTTGATGGACGTACTGGGCCACGCACAAGACCACCGCGGCGAAATTAAAGCCGTTAAGCATATGCCTATTCACCGTATGCCGCCTGCTTTACAAGACCAAAATCCGACGCCCGAACTCTTTGAAACCGGTATCAAAGTAGTGGACTTAATTGCGCCATATATGAAAGGCGGAAAAGTAGGTCTGTTTGGTGGGGCCGGCGTAGGTAAAACCGTGCTGATTATGGAGCTGATTAACAACGTAGCGCGCGAGCACCACGGCAGCTCTGTGTTTGGCGGGGTAGGCGAACGCAGCCGCGAAGGAAACGATTTGTGGGGCGAATTGCAAGGAACCAAACTCAGCGACGGCAGCACCGTACTGGATAAAACCGTACTGGTATATGGGCAGATGAACGAGCCCCCCGGTGCGCGTGCCAAAGTGGCACTGACCGCGCTCACGCAAGCAGAGTATTTCCGCGACGAAAAAGGCCAAGACGTGCTGCTGTTCTTAGATAATATTTTCCGCTTTGTGCTGGCAAACTCCGAAGTATCCGCGCTGCTGGGGCGTATGCCGTCCGCGGTGGGTTATCAGCCCACGCTGAACACGGAAATCGGCAATTTGCAAGAGCGTATTACCTCTACCAAAAAGGGTGCTATTACCTCTATTCAAGCGGTATATGTGCCCGCCGACGATTTGACAGACCCCGGCGTGGCGGCCACATTCTCTCACTTGGATGCGACGTCTGTATTGTCCCGCTCGCTGGCCAGTTTAGGTATTTATCCGGCAGTAGATCCGTTGGAATCTACCTCGCGCATTTTGGACCCGCGCATTATTGGGCAGGAACATTATCAAGTGGCACAAGATGTGCGCCGCATTTTGCAAAAGTATAAAGATTTGCAAGATATTATTGCCATTTTGGGTATGGACGAACTGTCCGACGAAGACAAAAATACCGTCAACCGCGCGCGCAAAATACAGAAATTTTTGTCGCAGCCGTTTGCGGTGGGCGAACAGTTTACGGGCCGCCCGGGCAAATATGTCAAACTGGCTGATACCATTAAATCCTTCAAAGGGATTGTGGCTGGCGAGTATGACCATATTCCGGAGTCTTGTTTCTTTATGTGCGGCGGCATTGAGGACGTGCTGGCCAATTACGAAAAGATTAAAGACAAGGACGAATAAATATGCCCAAGACCTTCTCCTTAAATTTTGTTACCCCGGAAAAACAACTGCTGCGCGCGCTGCCGGTAGAGTCAGTAATCTTGCCGGCCTTATCGGGCGAAATGGGCGTGCTGGCAGGGCACACGCCTATGGTGGTGCAGCTGGGGTTTGGGTCGCTGCGTTATAAAGCAGACGGCAAGGAGGAAGAATTTGCGGTATTGGGCGGTTTTGCGGAAATTTTGCATACGGAAGTGAACGTATTTGCCGAAGGGGCGGACTTGGCTGACGAGATTGACGAAGAGGAAGAAAAACAGAAAATCAAACACGCCAAAGATTCGCTTTCCCGCAAAGATGCCGATATTGATTTTGAAATGGCAGAGCTGGAAATTAAGCAAGCACTCACGCGCATGAAAGTCAAAAAACGCCGTTTACAGTAATAAGGAGACTATAATGAAAAACGTAACCCCCGTCGTTATTCCATGGAAGAAAATTATAGCAGGAATTTGTGTGTTGGTGCTGCTGTTGTGTGTTTCGGGCTCTTATTTCACGGTGCCCGCCGGCAGTGTAGCGGTGAAATTGCGTTTTGGTAAAATTGTAGACTCTTACACCGAAGGATTGCACTTAAAAATCCCGTTTGTGGACCAGGTGGAAAAATTTTCCGTGCGTATTAAAAAAGATTCTTTTCAAACAGAAGCTTTTTCTAAAGACTTGCAGACGGTAAAACTTACGCTGGCTATCAACCACCGTATTTTGCCCGACACGATTATTTCTATTTACCGCAATTTAGGGCCGGATTATACCAACACGGTGCTGCGCCCGATGGTAGAAGAGTGGACCAAAGCGGTGCTGGCTAAATACTCTGCCGAGGCGGTCATTTCTAACCGCGTGCAAGTGGCGCAAGAATTAGACCAAATTTTAAAATCCAAAATGAACGAAAAACAGGTCATTGTATCCGATATTGCCATTACGGATTTTGATTTTTCGCCGCAGTTTTTAAAAGCGGTAGAAGAAAAACAAATTGCGGAACAAGAGGCCAAACGCGCCACCAATTTGGTGGAAAAAGTGAAAAAAGAAGCCGAGCAGAAAATTTTGCAGGCGGAAGCGGAAGCGAAATCCTTGCGTTTGCAGCGAGAAGTGGTATCTGATAATTTGATTAAACTGCGCCAAGTGGAAGCGCAGCTGAAGGCCATTGAAAAATGGGACGGCCGCATGCCCACCTATATGGCCGGTGGCGAGATGCCGTTTGTAATGGTCAAATAACATTTCCGTTATTTTAAGAGAGGAGCCTAGGGATGAATGCAAAAGCCTATATCTTCTTTTCCTTGCATCGATGGTGGGAGTAAATGAAAAGGTAATAAGACGATACATCGAGATGCAAGGAAAAGAAG